>NZ_MBST01000052.1:0-17232 GCF_001695865.1 Ensifer sp. LC384 | reverse complement strand
AGGGGTCGGTTCCGGCTGGGGGCGGAATGACACTCTAAGCGCTTGCGGCCTTGGGCCAGAGATATTCGCCTGTCAATAATATGTGCGCCCAACCCAGCGGAGAGATGTGCGCCAGAAGTTCGGGCGGCACATCGAGTCCTTCGCTTCGCCGTTCGGCGACCGCGTGGCCGATGTGGACGGTGTTCCAGTAGATGATGATTGCGGTGAGTAGGTTGAGGCCAGCAATCCGGTAATGCTGCCCTTCGGTGGTGCGGTCACGGATTTCGCCCTGGCGGCCGATGCGCAACGCATTCTTGAGAGCATGGTGAGCCTCGCCCTTGTTGAGACCTATCTGGGCGCGCCGCTGCATGTCCGTGTCGAGGATCCACTCTATAATAAAGAGTGTCCGCTCGACGCGGCCGACCTCGCGCAACGCAACCGCCAGGTCATTCTGACGTGGGTAAGAGGCAAGCTTGCGGAGCAACTGGCTCGGCTTGATCTTGCCGGCAGCCATAGTGGCGGCACAGCGGAACAAGTCAGGCCAGTTCGCAACGATCAGTTCTTCGCGAACTTTCCCACCGACCAGCTTGCGCAGATCCTTGGGCGTCCCAGCGGGATTGAACACGTAGAGGCGCTTCGAGGGCAAGTCGCGGATGCGCAGGACAAGTCGGTATCCGAGCATGCCGCTGGTCCCGAACAGGTGATCGGTGAACCCGGCTGTATCGGCGTACTGTTCTCCAACCTGGCGACCAGCCTCGTTCATCAGCAGGCCGTCAAGAATATAAGGTGCCTCGCTGACGGTCGCAGGAATAGTCTGTGACGCGAACGGCGCGAAATGGTCGTTGACGTGGGTGTAAGCCTTGAGGCCGGGCTCGTTTCCATATTTGGCGTTGACCATATTCATGGCCTCGCCCTGCCGGGCTGAAGGGAAAAACTGGCCGTCGCTCGATGCGGTAGTGCCCATGCCCCAGAAGCGAGACATCGGTAGTTTCCGTTGGGCAGCGACTACCATCGCCAGCGCCTGGTCCATTGACTCGCTTTCGACATGCCAGCGGGCAAGGCGCGAGAGCTGCCAGTAATCATGCGTGTTCGTGGCCTCCGCCATCTTACGCAGTCCCAGGTTCAGCCCCTCAGCGAGCAGGACATTGAGCAGGCCGATCTGGTCGCCGCACGGAACCCCGGTTCGTAGATGGGTGAAGGCCTCGGAGAATCCTACCGCAGCATCGACTTCAAGCAAGATGTCGGTGATCCGGACAGACGGCATCCGGCGATAGAGATCGAGGATCAGCTCCTCGGCACTGTCCGGAACGTCGGCTGTCAGCCGATCGATCCGTAACGTTCCATCCTCGATGCTGCCGTGCGGGATGGTTCCGTTGCGAGCTGCGCGGGCCAGCCGCTTCAGACCATCGGCGAGGCGCGCCTTGCGATCTGTCAGCCAAACCTCCGGATCAAGGGGAACGGCCAGCCTGCTGTTCGTCTGTGCTGTGGTCAATGGCACCAGAACCTGCTTGAGATCGCCATAACGGCGCGAATGATCGAGCCAGATGTCACCGGATCGGAAAGCATCCCTGAGATGGAACAGGACTGCCACCTCACGGAGGCGGTTGTCGCCCTGGTCTTGCGCTCGAAGATGCCGGTGCCATTTCGAATTTGGACGTAAGAAGCTGTCGGCTGCCGATGGTGACGCTTGCATTTGCCCGATGGCTTTCGCCGCCGCGATCAAAGGCTGAGCCACTGACGCTGCCTTGAGTTTCAGGCATCGCAGCATGCGGGGTGCGTAGCGGCGGAAGCGATGATATCCTTGTCCGACATGAGCCAATGGATCGTCGGCCAGCTTATTGCTGAGCTGAGCGCCTGTCGCGACCAGTTGTTCCAGCCGACCCCATTCTGCCGATTTGGAGACCGCCATTTCCAACGGCACACCATCATTGCGGGCTTCGAGCAAAGAGGCTCCCAGAGCGGTGAAGGCGCGCAAAGTATCGGTGACCGCTGCCTTGGAACCGGCAATCCTTTCGTCATGCAGCTGTTTCGCCTCACGCCAGGTCTTTCCCACGATTCGGTCATGGGTCTCGACCACGGTATCGGCGATCGCCGCCTCCCATTCGACTGCGCAGACGGCAAGGATCGCCCAGCGTCGATCCGAGCTGATGTCCAGCAAGCCATCGGTGAAGTAGCGCTCACCCTGCCGACGCAGGCGTGCGACACGGTGCGGCGGGATACCGGTGAGAAGCTGCGGATCAAGAGCCAGGCCACGCAGGAATTCCAGCCTGTCGAGCAGCCGGTTCGCCGCTGCGGAATTGTTGCCGACCTCGAACTGGCGAAGCCAGATGAAACGGCTGATATTGGCATCGAGCAATTCGGTCAGCAGCCCATCAAGCCGTTCGCGCGCAACATTATCGAGCCTTTCCGCAATCCGCGTCTCGATCCGCCGCTCCGCAGCGACCAGCGCGTCCGCACATAGTCGCTCGATTGTCGATACCGCTGGCAAGATCGTCAGAGTTTCACGACAACGTGCAACCAGACGCTGAGCGAGATCCTCGTTCGAACGGGCCTCTTCAGCCTGATCGAAAAGCCAGTCCCGCAGATCACGGGCACCACGACCCGCGAAGGTCTTGTAACCGTAGATCTCACGCAACGCCTCCATGTGCTCCTGACGGGTCTGCCGCCGGGCGGCATAGGTGATAAGCGCATCTGCCGGGACGCCGAACTGAGCCCCGATGAACGACAGAACCTCATGCGGGATCATTTCGCCTGGAACCAGCGCGCGCCCTGGATATCGCAACGCGCAAAGCTGCAGGGCGAACCCCAACCTATTTTCCGGCCTGCGGCGTTCTTGGATGTGTGCGATGTCGTCGTCGCCCAGTGTGTAATGCCGAAGCAGTGACAATTCATCGGTCGGCAGATCAAACAGTGCCAAGCGTTGTCGCTCGGTGAGAATGTGTCGTCTCGGCATCTCGATTGTCCCTATTGAAGTATAGTCTGTTTTGGACAACACTCAGCCCGTGCAAATCAAGGCCTTCCGGCACCAAAATCCACGAGGGTTCAATTGGGACACCGCGCCGCCATCTATTGCCGGGTTTCGACTGCCGACCAGTCATGCGAGCGCCAGGAGCGTGACCTGACGGCATTTGCCGGCCGCGCCGGCTACGATGTGGCGGGAATTTTCAAAGAGACAGGTTCTGGAGCGAAACTCGACCGCGCTGAACGAAAGAAGGTTCTCGCTCTCGCCCAGGCTCGGCAGATTGATGCGGTGCTCGTCACGGAACTTTCACGGTGGGGCCGATCGACCGTTGATCTTCTCAACACACTACGGGAACTGGAAAGTTGGAAGGTCTCGGTCATCGCGATGAACGGCATGGCCTTCGATCTAGCCTCGCCATACGGACGAATGTTGGCGACGGTCCTTTCCGGCATTGCCGAGTTCGAGCGCGACCTGATCAGTGAACGCGTCAAATCCGGTCTCGCAGCCGCAAGAGCACGCGGCAAAAAGCTCGGCCGTCAATCTGGCCAGCGACCCACATCAGACCGCATTGCGCCCAAGGTTATGGCGCTGATTTCTGAAGGTCGAAGCTATCGCTGGATCGCCCGCGACCTTGGCATAAGCAAGAATACGGTCGGGGAAATTGCCAAGCGCGAGCGGCCAATTGTAGAAAATGTGCAGCCCTAACAATCGAGCCGATGGCGGGAATGGGTGGAAAGCGGTCATTAGCGCCGCGCCGGCTCCTTGAGCATCGAGCGCCAAGTGGCCTGACCTACTTGTAAGCGCCTTCGCGCAGGTTGATGCCACGCTCAACCCACATCTTCAGCGCGGCGAGCATCTGCGACCAGCCCATGCAATTCCCATAGCTGCCCGTGAGTCCGGATTCCGTATCTCGCCAGCCCTTTTCCTCGATTTCGACCAAGGTTCGACCGTCGTCGGTCGGCTTGAACCACATCGTGACCGTGGTCTGGTATCCGGCCGGCTTGATGTCGATGCCCTTGTCGGAGACCAGCTCGCCTTCGGCTGCTTCCCAGCGAAGAACGATCTTTTCGTTCGGCACGACCTCGTCGACCTCGACCGGGAAGGCACCGGGGAAGTCAGCGAAATCCCACATCACCGTCTTGCCGGTTTCCAGCCGCGCCGAAGCGCCACCGGTCGTGAAATAGGACGAAAGCTCCTTCGGGTCCGCGACTGCCTCGAACACCTCACCGACCGGGCGGCCAACATGGATCATCACCTTGAACTTGAGGTCCATCGACTCGGCTCCTCTCTTGATTTGCCGGCTCCATATGAATTTTTACACCTCCCCCGCCCCCGGGCAACATTCCTAATGGCCGCAATGAGATCGAAACCGGCCACTCCCCACCAGCGAGCTGCAACAATCTCTGCTTAGAGTGTCATTTCGCCCCCAGCCGGAACCGACCCCAGGAAGACTTATGCCGACACCGTACTGCTCACCTTCAAGAACGCCATTCGCGAGCTCGGAGAGTATCTTGCGAATACGCTTTCAATCCGGCGCATGGAAACGCGCGAGGTTGTCGATAGGGGAGGCGAGCGGATTGCCCGCTATGACGAGCTTCTGCAGTTCGTTCCGCCACTGGCAATAAGCGTCGATTCTGATTTTTGAGCGAGAGCTTTTTGGTTAACGAAAGGTTAAAGCTCTAGGCTGTAGTGACAATTTAATGATTTGGGATTCCGTTTTGGGGACAAATCGGATTCAACGCTGACTTTTGGACGTCGGCGATGGATGGTGAAGTTCTTAGGGATGATCAATGGGAGCGGCTGAAGCCGTTCGTGCCTGGCGGACGCAAAGGCAAGCGCGGCCCGCGCAGCGACTGACGGCGTTACTATCGATGGATCGAACAGGGTGTGTTCGACAGGGTTTTCGAAGCAGTGGCCGCCGATCCGGACGTGGAATGGCTGTCCATCGATGCCACTGTGATCCGAGCGCAGGCGCAAGCCTCTGGCGGACGCCGAAAAAGGGGGGAACGCAAGCCCAGGCTCTTGGTCGCTCCCGAGGCGGTTTTGGCAGTAAGATCCACGCTGTAGTCGATGCGCTTGGGCTACCGGTTCGCTTCCGCCTTGGTCCCGGACAACAGAACGACATGGCTTGCGCCTGCGACCTGATGGGTGGATTGCCGGCCAAACAGGTGCTTGCCGATCGCGCTTATGATGCAGACAGCCTGCATGACCTCATCCTTGATCAAGGTGGCGAACCAGTCATTCCGCCGCGCCGGCATCGCAAGCATCAACATGCCTACGATCGTATCGCTTACAAACAGCGATGGGGCATCGAGAGCTTCTTTGCCAAACTCAAACAATGGCGACGCATCGCGACACGCTACGACAAGCTCGCCGCCAACTTCCTCGGCTTCATAAAACTCGCAAGCATCATGCTCTGGCTCAAATGATTAATTCGTCACTACAGCCTAGGACCATTCACTTTTTCTTTTATTTTCAGCGGGTTGGAAAGCCTTTCATTCCGGCTTTCTACCGATCTGTTTTGCTGTGAATCCCACAAGCGTGCTATCCGCGTTGTTGCAGAAATAAGGCGCTCGTCGCGAGAATGGGAGCAGGACGCCGCGCGACTCGCCGTCCGATTCCCTTCCGTGCTGATACTGCCGACCAAGGTCTCGAGGACAGCATTGCTGAGGCAAGTTCCCGACACAGCAAGCAGCCGCCTACTTGCGATTCATCGGCTATGATCGGTCGAGGTTCAACTTATCAAAGATTTCCGGACAGAACTCGTATTGCCAGGCTGTTCCACGCCCTATCGAATTCTTCACGATCGTCTCCTGCAGAATGCCGCGTGCAACGAGCGGATCAATCGATTCCTTCGCTGTGTTGCGCGTCATCCCGGTAACCTCCCTGATATTTGCGAGCGTCAGCTTCTCGCCGCGCTGATGCATCATATAGAGCACCGTCATCATGCCGACCTGCTTCAATCGCGACTGCGGTGTCTCCCCTTCGACTGGTTTGTCGAGAACCTCCTCCAGGGCGAGGACCGAAATCCGTTGATTCTGCGATTCTGGTTTGCGTGTGCTTGTCATCGCTCAAGCTATCAGATATTTGATAGTATAACGAGTCGCGAAGTCGCGAGCCTGTTGGTTCCGTGCTGCGTCGCACCTGTGAACGATGGTGGTGATCATGAAAAAAGCTCTCGTGGGGGCATTCGTCGTTGCAGTCAGTCTAGCGTCATTCCCTTGGGCTTTCGATAGCAAAGCCCGCGCCGATGACTGGGGATGCCAGGTTATCCTCTGCCTTTCCAACCCTGGTGGCGCAACGCAATTTGCCGAATGCCGGCCTCCGGTCGAAAAGCTGTGGCGCGAACTTGCAAAAGGGCATTCTTTTCCAAGCTGCAGCGGCGCCGGGTTCCAGGCCTCCCGGCCGAAATATGAACCCTACTATTGCGACGAGGGCTATCGGCTGACGGTTCGCTACGGCGATCACGGGCAGGAGGCGAGCTGTGTCTCGACGACACCGCAGCCTGTCCCAGCCAGCGAATGCTACTCAGATCGAGGCAATTCCGGATGGGGCTGGAATGGCCGAGAGCGTCAATGCCGACGCCATGTGTCTGTGCGGCCACATGTTCGCTCGCAACCGCACTATGTTGATGTGACGATCGACGGCATTGGTCGTCAAAGGGTGTGGTACTGAGCATGCCCGTCGCGTTCGTGGATCTTGCACAGACCTGCGCGCCGCTTGTTGCGGCCGAGACTCTTGCCGGCGTGGTGAGCCTCGAGAGCAGCTTTGCCCCCTACAACATTCGCATCAATAGCGGCGCACCGCTTGTCAGGCAGCCGAAATCGAAGGCCGAGGCGATCGAGGCTGCGACGACACTCGCCGCGGAGCGACATGACATTCAGCTCGGCCTGGGTGGGGTAGGGATGGAGGAGCTTCGGAAGCTGAAGCTGTCGATCTCCGACGCGTTCGATCCGTGCTTGAACCTTCAAGCCACCGCCACGCTGCTCGATGGCTACTATCGGCTCGCGATCAAGGCTGGCGCCGATCCGAAGCGGGCCGAGCAAGTGATGCTGCAATCCTACTACGGACGGGACGATCCCTCTGTCGGCGCCATGGTCAAATACGACGAGCAGGTCCGCCAGGAAGTGAAGCACGTCAGCAAAACCCTTGCAGCGGTGACAATTGACGATGGTGAGGAGGGCAGGGGGCGGAGCGAGGCAACGGCTGTCGATGCCGCGGTCGAAGCCGAAAGCGATGATCCACCGGTGGACCAGACAGCATCCACGCCCGCCTGGGATGTTTTCAGTTCGCGACGGAAATCTTCCGTCCTCGTGTTTCAGAACAATCAAATGGAGCAGAGTGAATGACCTTCAGTGCCCGTATCCGCCCGATCGCCGCCTCCAGCCTGATGGCCGCCGCCATCGCGGCCGTCCTGGTCGAGCCGGCCTTCGCGCAGGCGGCCGGCATCGAGACCGTTCTGCAGAACATCGTCACGATGCTGACCGGCAACATCGCCAAGCTGCTCGCCGTCATCGCGGTGATCGTAATCTGCATCGCCTGGATGTTCGGCTACATGGATCTGAGGAGAGCCGGATTCTGGATCATCGGCATCGGCGGCATCTTCGGCGCGACCGAACTCGTCAACACCATTGTCGGAAGCTGACAGATGGCGAACGCGCGGCCGACACTCGAGGACGATACCCTGTTCATTGCCTGCACCAGGCCGGCGATGATCGCCGGAGTGACGATGGAAGCCATGGGCATGAACATCATGCTCACCACCATCCTCTACATCGTCGCCGGATCGATCGCCTACTTGGCCGTCGGTGTCGTCTTCCATTTTATTTTCCGTGCGCTCGTCAAGCACGATCACAACATGTTCCGCATCCTGCTGGCCTGGGTGGAGACGCGCGGCCGGTCGCGCAACAGCTCCTATTGGGGTGGTGCAACCGTGTCGCCCCTCAGGCTCGCCCGTCGTTACAATGAAAGGGATCTCGCCATTGCCTAGCATTGCGACGCTGAAAGCTCGGGAGCTCGGACCGGAGACCTTCATCCCTTATGTGCGTCACGTCGACCCGTCGACCATCGCTCTCGATACCCGCGCACTGATGGTGGTGGTCGCGCTCGACGGCGTCTCGTTCGAGACGGCGGACGTGCTCGACCTGAATGCTCTCCACCGCGACCTCAACACGCTCTACCGGAACATTTCCGATGAGCGGCTCGCCTTGTGGACCCATCTCATCCGCCGCCGGGACAGCGACTACCCCGACGGCACCTTCACAACGGCTTTCTCCTCTGCGCTCAACGACAAATACCGCGCGCGCATGGTGGGCGAGGATCTGTTCCGCAACGACCTCTATCTGACGATCCTCTGGTCCCCGGCTCGCGATCCCGCCGACAAGGCAGCGAAGCTCTTGTCGCGGCTGCGAAGGGCTCGCCGGGCGGATGTCGAACTGGATGAGGAAGCCCTCAAGCAGCTTGGGGACAAGGTTGTCGACGTCACCGCCGCTTTGAACCGCTTCGAGCCGCGCGTACTGTCCCTCTACGAACACGACGGCCTTCTGTTCTCGGAACCGAGTGAGGTGCTGCATCAGCTCGTCGGCGGCCGGCGGGAACCGCTTCCTTTGACCGAGGGGCGCATTGCTTCGGCGATCTACTCGGACCGCGTCATCGTCGGCCGCGAAACGATCGAAATCCGGCACGAGGCGACGAGCCGTTATGCCGGCATGCTGAGCTTCAGGGAATATCCGGCCCGCACCAGGACCGGCATGCTCGACGACGTGCTCACCAGTCCCTTTGAGCTCATCCTGTCGCAATCCTTCTCTTTCGTCTCGAAGGCCGACGCGCGCACCGTCATGGGCCGCAAGCAAAACCAGATGGTCAGCAGCGGCGACAAGGCGGCTTCTCAGATCGAGGAGCTCGATGATGCGATGGACGATCTGGAATCCAACCGGTTCGTGCTCGGCGAACACCATTTGACGCTTTGCGTCTTTGCCTCATCGGTGAAGGAACTGACCGACAATCTCGCCAAGGCGCGCGCCAGCCTGACCAGCGGCGGCGCGGTTGTCGCGCGCGAGGATCTTGGCCTTGAGGCGGCCTGGTGGGCGCAGTTGCCCGGCAACTTCCGTTACCGCGCCCGCTCCGGCGCGATCACATCGCGGAACTTCGCCGCGCTGTCGCCCTTCCACTCCTACCCGATCGGCCAGAAGGACGGCAATGAATGGGGACCCGCCGTCGCGCTGCTCAAGACGGCTTCTGGCTCACCTTACTATTTCAATTTCCACTACGGCGACCTCGGCAACACCTTCGTCTGCGGACCGTCGGGCGGCGGCAAGACCGTGCTCCTCAACTTCATGCTGTCGCAGCTCGAAAAGCACGATCCGCATGTGGTGTTCTTCGACAAGGACAGGGGCGCCGATCTCTACGTGCGGGCCGCCGGCGGCACTTACCTGCCCCTCAAGAACGGCATCCCGACCGGCTGCGCCCCCTTGAAGGCCCTCGAGCTCTCGCCAGAGAACAAGGTGTTTCTGGCGCACTGGGTCGGCAAGCTCGTCGGTTCGTCCTCGCGGGAACTGACCGTCACCGAACTCCGCGATATCGCTGCCGCTATCGACGGCCTCGCCGACCTTCCGGTCGAGGGCCGCACGATCGGCGCACTCAGGACCTTCCTCAACAACACCGATCCGGAAGGCATTGCCGCGAGGCTGCGGCGGTGGGAGAGGGGAGGGCCGCTCGGCTGGGTCTTCGACAACGTCATCGAGGACATCGGCTTCGGTGAATTTGGCGTCGGCGGCAAGTTCGTCGGTTACGACATGACCGACTTCCTCGACAATGAGGAAATCCGCACGCCGCTGATGGCCTACCTTTTCCATCGCGTCGAGCAACTGATCGACGGCCGCCGCATCATCATTGTCATCGACGAGTTCTGGAAAGCGCTTCAGGACGAAGGGTTTCGCGACCTCGCCCAGAACAAGCTCAAGACGATCCGTAAGCAGAACGGCCTCATGCTGTTTGCGACGCAGAGCCCGCGCGACGCGATCGTCTCGCCGATCGCGCATACGATCATCGAGCAATGCCCGACGCAAATTTTCCTGCCAAATTCGCGCGGCGATCGCGGCGACTATGTCGACGGCTTCAAGCTCACGGAGCGCGAATATGAGTTGATCGCGCGCGAACTCTCCGTCGAGAGCCGGAGGTTCGTCCTGAAGCAAGGCCACAACAGCGTCGTCGCTGAGCTGAACCTCAACGGCTTTGATGACGAACTCGCCATCCTTTCCGGCCGCACCGCCAATGTCGAGCTCGCCGACCGGGTCCGTGCAGAGGTCGGCAATGACATCACGAACTGGCTTCCCGTTTTCCAGCAAAGAAGAAGGAGTGCAAGCTGATGGCTTCCTATCGACTTCATGGTGCAGCACTTGCGGCAGCGCTCATTATTTCCGCCAATACTGCGGCAGGGCAGGGGATCCCGGTCATCGATCAGACGGCGATCGCTAAGCAGATCGAGAGCATTGCGCAACTCAAGTCACAGCTCGACGCGCTCAATCAGCAGATCGAACAAGCGCAGCAGCTCTACGGCTCGCTGAACAAACTGACCGACATGGCGGACGTTGCGAACGTCCTGAACGATCCTGCCATCCGCAAGGCGCTGCCGACTGACTTCAATGCCATCGAGGGTTTGTTAACGGGCAATGGCACCGGTGTCTTCAGCGACTCCGCCTCGAAATTCCTGGAAAGCAATTCGACGTATCGGACCAGCGCCGACGACTTCTATGCCCAAGAGCTGTCCCGCATCCAGAACAAGAATGCCGGCCAGATGAGCCTCGGACAGCAGATTTATGATGCCGCGACCAAGCGGATCGATGGCATCGACCAACTGCGCGAGAAGATTTCGACGGCAAGCGATAGCAAGGACATTGCCGACCTTCAGGCTCGGCTTCAAGCCGAGCAGGCCTTCCTTCAGACCGATGTGTTGCGGATGGAGGGGCTGCGCATGGTGCAGCAGGCGCAGGCGCAGGTCGACGAACAGCGCAAGGCCGAGGATTGGCGCCAGCGCATGGACGCAATCAAGGCGGCCCTGCAATGAGGAAAGTGCTTGTTCTTCTGGCGACACTCGGGGTGGCGGCATGCTCGGAGCCGGTCGAACGCACTTACACCGTTGACGAGTTGGTCGCGGACGAAGCTTTGCTTTTCGGCATCATCACAAACTGCCGCAACAATCCGGGCAAGCTTGGCGACACGACGAACTGCAGGAACGCCGAAGCCGCCGACGGCAAGTTGCGGCTCCAGCGGATGCGCCAGTCGCTGGGAGGTTGACGACCATGTATGAGGTGTTCGCGTTCGTCGACGAGCAGTTCAAGACGCCGCTGGAGACCTTCATCTCCTCGGGAACGTCCAACATTGCCGCGTGGGTCACCGGCCCGTTGACGGCTGCGGTCACTCTCTACGTCGTGCTTTATGGTTATCTCGTGCTGCGCGGGTCTGTGCAGGAACCCATCATCGATTTTGCCTTTCGCGCCATCAAGCTCGCCATCATCGTGATGCTGGTGAAGAACGCCAGCGAATACCAGACCTATGTCACCAACATCTTCTTTGAGACCCTGCCGCGCGAGATCTCCCAGGCGCTGAACAGCGGTACGGCGCCGAGCGCCTCGACCTTCGACAGTCTCCTCGACAAGGGGCAGGCCTCCGCCACCGACATCTGGTCTCGCGCATCCTGGCCCGTCGATATCGTTACCGGCGTCGGTGGCATGATGGTGATCGGGGCGAGCTTCATCGTCGCGGCGATCGGTTACATCGTCTCGCTCTATGCAAGGCTGGCGCTCGCCATCGTGCTCGCCATCGGCCCGATCTTCGTGGCGCTTGCCATGTTCCAATCGACCCGCCGCTTCACCGAGGCCTGGATCGGGCAGCTTGCGAACTTCGTAATCCTGCAGGTGCTCGTCGTTGCGGTCGGCTCGCTGCTGATCACCTGCATCGACACCACCTTCACGGCGATCGAGGGATATAGCGATGTCCTGATGCGGCCGATCGCCCTTTGCGCCATCTGCCTTGCCGCCCTCTACGTCTTCTACCAGCTGCCCAACATCGCCTCGACACTCGCCGCGGGCGGCGCGTCGTTGATCTACGGCTACGGCGCGGCCCGCGACGCGCATGAGAGCACGCTCGCCTGGGCAGCCTCGCACAGTTTCCGTGCCACCGGCCGCGGCATTCGCGCGGTCGGAAGGACATTCAGATCGAAGGGTGCCAGCTCATGACGTCCTTCGCACGAACAAGAAGAAGGCCTTCTCGGAATGATCAGACCAATGTTGCTCCTATGCCTGGCGGCCGCTCTCAGCGGTTGCGCATCGATGACCTATCCGCTCCCGAAATGCGACGGCTATTCGCGCCGGCCACTCAATCGCTCGATGTGGCAGTGGGAGGACAAGAATAACCTCAGCCAGAAGCATTCCGATGCAGGGCCGGTAACCTCGTCGCACATGGCCGCGGCCTATGCCGAAGAGGAACGGGAGCCGCCAGCCTTTGCCCATCTCGACATCGATGCCTCCTACCGTCGTTGCGAGGGGTAGTGCCATGGTGTCGACGGATGATCTCAAGAGCTACTTCGAAAAAGCGCGGCGTTTCGATCAGGATCGTATGCTCCAGGTGGAACGATCGAACCGCATCGCCTGGTCGATTGCCATTGTCGCCAGCATTGTCGCCGGCGCTTCGATCTTCGCCATTGCCGGGCTGACGCCGCTGAAGACCGTGGAGCCCTTTGTGGTGCGGGTCGACAATTCAACCGGCATCGTCGATGTCGTTTCGGCGTTGACCTCGACCGCCGGAACCTACGACGAAGCTGTGACCAAATACTTCGCCGCGAAATACGTTCGCGCCCGCGAGGGCTATGTCTGGAGCGAGGCCGAAGAGAATTTTCGGACGATTGCCCTGTTGTCGACGCAAGCAGAGCAGACACGGTTCGCGGCACTCTATCGCGGCAGCAATCCCGAATCTCCGCAGAACACCTATGGTCGTGGCGCCGCCGCCAGGGTCAACATCGCGTCGATCTCCCTGATCAACCAGAATGTCGTTTCGGTTCGCTACATGCGCACGATCACACGCGGTGATGACGTCCGCACGACCCATTGGGTTGCAACGCTCACCTTTTCCTATGCCAACGTTCCGATGTCGTCGACGGATCGGCTGGTGAACCCTCTCGGCTTTGCAGTCAGCGAATACCGGGCCGATCCGGAGGCGATCAATTGATGCGAAACACGATCTTTCTGGCGCTACTCCTTGCCGGAGCCGCATCGACGGCGTTCGCTCTCGAAATCCCGCGCGGCGCTTCGCAGGACAGCCGCGTGCGCTTTGTCGATTATCAGCCCTTCAATATCACCCGCGTCGTCGGCTCGTTGCGTTCGTCGGTGCAGGTCGAGTTCGCGGCAGACGAGGAAATCGCCCATGTGGCGCTCGGCAACAGCGTTGCATGGGAAGTGGCGCCCGCCGGCAACATCCTGTTCCTCAAACCGCGCGAGCACCAGCCGGTCACCAACATTTCCGTCGTGACAACGCGGCGGGACGGGTCCACCCGCAGTTACCAGATGGAACTGACGGTGAGGGACGGAACGGTGGAGGTCGGCCAGAACACCTATTTCTACGTCAAATACCGATATCCGGCCGACGAAGCCGAACGTCGGCGACAGGCGGCCGCGGCTCGCACACTCGCGGCGCAGGCGAAGGAAGCCGACAATGTGCTGGCGACGCACGAGGCTTATGGACCTCGGAACTGGCGCTACTCGGCTCAAGGCGCGCAGGCGCTGGAGCCGCAAAGCGTCTACGACAACGGCAAGGTCACGACCTTCGCCTTCGTCGGCAATCAGGAGATGCCGGCAATCTACATTGAGAACTCGGACGGCAGCGAGAGCCTGGTGTCGAAGTCGGTCGACGGCTACCTGGTGCTGGTCCACGCGATCAGCCGGAAGTTCATCCTGCGCAGGGGAGGGGACGTGCTCTGCGTCTTCAACGAGGCTTACGACCGTGTCGGCATCAATCCCGACACCAACACGACCTCGCCCTCGGTCGAGCGCGTCGTGAAGACCGACGCGACAGCACAATAGGGGATTGTCATGGTTCAGGAAGACGAGAACCGTATACCGGGCGAACGCGCCGAGGTCGTCACCGGCAGGCGGATCGACAACAATCCTGTCCTGAAGCGCGGAGCCGTCGCGATCGCCGTCGTTGCCTTTGTCGCCTTCGCCCTGTGGTCGATGAGCGGCGAAAGAAGACAGCAGGAGAACGCTCAAGTCGAGCGGGTGGTCATTCGCCAGACCACAGACTTCGAACCCGCCAAGGAGAAGGCGGATCCGGTTCAGCCGGTGCCGGAGGCAAAGCTGCCAACACCAGTCGTGGCCGAAGAGGTGAAGAAGGAAGATCCCTTGCTTGACGCGGCGCGTCGTGCACCGGTCATAGCCTACAGCGGACAGAAGAACAGAGCAGCGAACGGGCAAAACAACGATCAGGTCACGTCACCGAATTCCAGCTACTTGCCGCTGGATGCCAATCTGATGAGCCAAAATACCCAAAGCAATAGCGACGAGCAGAGGTTCAACGGGTTGCTGAGGCCGACGCAACTCGAGGGCTCACGTGCCGGCACACTCGGCAATCGCGACTTCATCGTCGCGATGGGAACATCAATCCCCTGCGTCCTCGAGACCGCGCTGGCATCCGATCAACCAGGTTTCACCAGTTGCGTGATCAACCGCGATGTTCTGTCGGACAATGGCCGCGTCGTTCTGATGGAAAAAGGTACCCAGGTGGTCGGCGAGTATCGCAGCGGGCTTCAGCGTGGGCAAAAGCGTCTCTTCGTTCTGTGGAACCGGGCAAAGACGCCGAAGGGTGTCATCGTCACGCTGGCGTCGCCTGCCACGGACGCGCTCGGTCGGGCCGGCGTAGACGGCTATGTCGACACCCACTGGTGGGAACGATTTGGAAGCGCTCTTCTTCTCTCAATTGTGGGAGACGCGACGAGCTATGCGAACAGCCGCTTGCAGGACAGTGACGTCGATGCCCAGAACACTTCGAGTGCCGGTCAGCAGGCAGCCGCGATTGCAGTCGAGCAGTCGAGCAATATCCCGCCAACGCTCCTGAAGCATCAGGGTGAACTCTTCTCGATCTTCGTGGCGCGCGATCTCGACTTTTCCGGTGTCTACAGGCTCCGCGTGAAGGAACCGAGGAACCGGATTCTCGACCGGGCGGTGCTGGGTGACTTCAGCCCGTCGTCGACGCTGGTGACGAAATAGGGTAGGGAGATGATGGAAGGGCCTGACGCGACCGTCGTCCGTGAACTGCTCGCTCCGTTTTCGCCGTTCTTGAAGGACACCTCGCTCTATGAAGTCATCGTAAATCGGCCCGGGCAGGTGCTGACGGAAGGCGCCGGTGGTTGGCGGACCCATGATCTGCCGGAGCTTTCCTTCGAAAAGCTGATGCGCCTTGCCAGGGCGGTGGCCAGCTTCTCGCACCAATCCATCGATGAAACGCGACCAATCCTGTCGGCGACGCTTCCAGGCGAAGAGCGGATCCAAATCGTCATTCCGCCGGCGACGAGCAAGGGCACGGTCAGTGTTACCATCCGAAAGCCCTCATCAGTGACGCTGAGCCTGGACGACCTGGAGAAGGGTGGGTCGTTCGCCGACGTGACAGCCGCCAGCGACGGGATCGCCGCGGCGGACAGGAGACTCATCGAACTGCATCAAAAGACCGCCTATGCCGAGTTCCTGCGCGAGGCGGTGCTGGCGCGCAAGAACATCATCATTTCGGGGGCGACGGGGTCGGGCAAGACCACTCTATCCAAAGCGCTCATTCAACACATTCCGGACCATGAGCGGATCGTTTCGATCGAAGACACGCCGGAGCTCGTCATCCAGCAGCCGAACCATGTGCGGCTGTTCTATTCCAAGGGAGATCAGGGGCTTGCCAGGATCGGCGCGAAGGAGCTCCTCGAGTCCTGCCTTCGCATGCGTCCCGATCGAATCCTGCTGCAGGAATTGCGCGACGGGACGGCCTTTTATTACATCCGCAATGTCAATTCCGGGCATCCGGGGTCCATCACGACGGTGCACGCTGACTCCACAGCGCTGGCGTTCGAGCAACTAACATTGCTCGTGAAAGAATCAGAGGGTGGTAGGGACCTGGACAGGGACGACATTCGCAAGCTGCTGAAGGTCGCCGTCGACATAGTTGTCCAGTGCAAGCGCGTCGGTGGGCAGTTTCGCGTGACGGAGGTCATTTTCGACCCGAGTCACCGACGGATGTCTATACAACAGCATTCCCCCGTGGCACCGAGCTCGAGTATTCCTCTCGACCGTCAACACAAAGGTCGGGTCTGAATGTTAGATGTTCAGTCCCTGCATTTCGTGGAGCGGATTGAGGAGGAAGCGCTCTGGCTGGGAAGCCCATAGCTTGCGGATGATTCATAAGGGCGGGGGGCCCTGAGCGTCTTGACCTTGCGGTCGAAGCGTTATCATTGCCGACTTCCATCTGATGACCCGACGCAGAAAGGTCGGCTTCATCTTCACCGCGCTGATCCTGCCGGTGTTCGCCTATCGCCGTTATGTTCAAGACCGCGGCAATTAAACCTGTAGCGTTGAACGGCCACCTTCAGGTGGCTCATTGAAGCCGGGGCCGCGTCAGCGTCCCCATCCAGCCGCTTTGAGCGGCTCACACCAATAAAGCCCCCGGCTTGGTCGGGAGATACTTGCTTGCAACAATGGCGGTGCGAACGCCCGGTTGGCCCGCGCCGCCAGATCACCCCAAAGGAGTATAGCTGGCGGTGACCTGCCACGCTTGTCGGTCGCTCGGCACAGGCGCAGAATGCCGCGCTGCCGGGGCAATGGTTCACCGTGGGAGTAGCGAATCATGAACGATATCAGCCTCACCAATCTGCAAGCAGGAAAAACAACAATCGCCGCCGCGGCCGTCAAGGCACTCGCGGGTCGGTTGCGCGGGCGCGTCCTGAATGCGGGCGACGCATCCTATGATGAGGTTCGCACGATCTGGAACGGGATGATCGACCGGCGGCCCGGGCTGATCGTGCAATGCGCCGGGGCCGCCGATGTCGTCAATGCGGTTCGCTTCGCGGCGGAGAACCAGTTGCTCGTCGCGGTGCGCGGCGGCGGGCACAACATTGCTGGCAATGCGGTCTGCGACGGCGGCCTGATGATCGATCTCACACCGATGAAGTCGGTGCGCGTCGATGCGACGACGAAGAGGGCCTGGGTCGAGCCGGGCGCCACGCTTGCCGATGTCGACAAGGAGACGCAGGCCTTCCGTCTGGT
>NZ_MBST01000051.1:0-16239 GCF_001695865.1 Ensifer sp. LC384 | reverse complement strand
CCTGCCTCCGCGTAGCCGACGTCGAGCACGCCGGCCCGGATCTGTTTCAGCGCCGCAAAGGACGTATGCGTGCCGGGCCTGATGTCCGGCAAGGGTGCGGCGGATGCTTGCGCCGACTGCGCCAGTGCGACCCCCGTCATGCCGAGTTCGAGTGCAGCGATGGTCATGGCGGCCACACCGAAAAACCTGCGGCGTTCATGGTTGATTTCGTCAAACATCGGTCTCTCCTTGTAAACTGAGCACGATTTGAGAAGGACAGCCCGCATGTATCCTGCGTGTGTCGCGTCCGCTCGATCTTGAATACCAATGTAGCGCCCACCCGCCCGGATACAGTCTGATACAATACGCCTGGCAAGCGATCCTCCGCGAGCGGCCGATGCCCATTCGACGGCAGACCGCCGCAAGCCAATTTGTATCCCTCTGTAGCGCGCCCGGCTGCGCCTACATCCCGGTACAATTTCCCACCTGACAGGACACATACGGGATACCTCGCGCCGACCAGATGCAGGTCCATGCTGGTCAAGGCACATCGCCGTCCAGAGCCCGATCAATCGGTTCAAAGGAAACGATGATGACGCTTCTTATCATTGCCTATCTCGGAGGTGCGCTGACGATCCTCAGCCCGTGCATCCTGCCCATCCTGCCCTTCGTCTTCGCCCGCGCCGAGAAATCCTTCGTTCGAAGCACGCTGCCGATGCTGGCGGGCATAGCGATCACCTTTGCGCTTGTCGCCACGCTTGCGGCGATCGGCGGCAGCTGGGCCATCCAGGCCAATGAATATGGCCGCATTGCCGCGATCGCCTTACTCGCGGCGTTCGGCGTTAGCCTGCTCTCGCCGCGGATCGCCAGCGCGCTCTCGCAGCCGGTCGTCGATTTCGGCAATCGGCTGATGAAGGCGACCGGCCATGCACGCGCGAGCCCCGATGCGGCCGGCTCGTTTGTTCTCGGCGTCGCGACCGGCCTGCTCTGGGCTCCTTGCGCCGGGCCGATCCTCGGCCTTGTCCTGACCGGTGCGGCGCTGCAGGGCGCCAACCTTGCCACGACATTCCTGCTGCTTACCTATGCCGCCGGCGCGACCACCTCGCTTGCTGTCGCGATGCTTGTCGGCGGAAAGGTTTTTGCTGCCATGAAGCGTTCGCTCGGCATCAGCGAGCGCATTCGCCAGGTCCTCGGCGCCGCGGTTCTGGCCGGCGTGGCGGCAATCGCGCTCGGCCTCGATACCGGCCTGCTGGCCCGGCTTTCCTATGCCAGCACTTCGTCGTTCGAGCAGAGCGTGCTCCAAAGGCTTGATACGAAAGCCGCCGGCGGACCACTCTCCGAGGCTGCCGACAAGGGCGTGGTCGTCGCATCAGCCGACACGAACCGCGCCTTTCAAAGCGACCTGCCCGTGGAAGGCGTTGCGCCATCGCTTGATGGAGCGGTTGAGTGGCTGAACTCGCAGCCGCTCACCGCGGAAGCCTTGCGCGGGAAGGTCGTGCTTGTCGACTTCTGGACCTATTCCTGCATCAACTGCATTCGCACCGTGCCCTATGTCCGCGCCTGGGCGGAAAAATACCGGGATCAAGGCCTTGTCGTCATTGGCGTGCACGCGCCGGAGTTCGCCTTCGAAAAGAAGATCGACAACGTCCGCAAGGCCGTCGGTGATTTCAACATCGGCTATCCCGTCGCCATCGACAACGACTACCGCATCTGGCGCGCCTTCGAAAACAGCTATTGGCCGGCGCATTACCTGATCGATGCCAAGGGGCAGCTTCGTTATCACCATTTCGGCGAGGGCAATCACGCACAGACAGAGAAGGCCATTCAGGACCTCTTGCGCGAAGCCGGCAGCGACATGGATGCAAGCGCGCCGATAGCGCCCGATGCCAAGGGCGCTGAACTCGGCGCCGACCTCCGCAATATCCGCTCCAGCGAGAGCTATATCGGGTACCAGCGCGCAGCGAACTTCGCCTCCAACGAGAGCCTGAGCGCCGATGCGGCGCGCACATATACGGTCGCCGAACCGGGTCTCAACGAATGGGGCCTGTCCGGAACCTGGACCGTCGGCCCGGAACAGGCGACGCTCAATGAGCCGGACGGCGGCATCGCCACGCGCTTCAGCGCCCGCGACCTGCATCTCGTTCTCGGACCGAGCGCCAGCGGAAAGCCGGTCCGCTTTCAGGTGACCATCGACGGCAAGGCGCCGGGCAAGGATCACGGCGCCGATATCGACGCCGACGGAAACGGCACGATTACGGCAACCAGGCTCTACCAGCTGGTGCGCCAGTCCGGCGACGTGTCGGCGCGGACCTTCAACATCCGGTTCCTCGATCCCGGCGTCCAGGCCTATGCCTTCACCTTCGGCTGAGACTTCAAGCCATCTTCAAGCCCACCCACCGACATCAACCCAAGGAGTGAAATCCATGAACCGCCGTCTCTCCACCCTCGCGCTCGCTTTCTTCACCAGCGTGATCGCCTTTGCCGCCCAGGCCGCCGACGTCAAGAACATCGTCATCGTTCACGGCGCATTGGCCGACGGCTCCGGCTGGCGCCAGGCAACGGAAATTCTCGAGAAACGAGGCTATGCCGTCACGATCGTCCAGCAGCCCATCACCTCGCTGGCCGATGACATTGCCGCCACGAACCGCGTGCTCGATCTACAGGATGGCCCGACCTTGCTCGTCGGACACAGCTATGGCGGCATCGTGATCACCGAGGCCGGCAATCGTGCCGATGTCGCAGGCCTCGTCTACGTCGCAGCCTTTCAACCCGACAGGGGCGAGAGCCTGCTGAGCCTTGCCACCTCCAAACCGTCCGGGGGCATGAACATCAGGGAGACCAAGGACGGGAAATACCTCTATCTCGAACCGAGCGCCTTTGCCGCCGATTTCGCCGCGGACCTTCCGAAGGACGAAGCCGCATTTCTCGCGAAATCGCAGGTGTTTGCCGCCAAGGAGGCTTTTTCGGCCAAGGTCGGCGAGCCGGCATGGCGGACCAAGAAGAGCTGGTCGATCGTGGCGACGGAAGATCGTTCCATCAATCCCGATCTCGAGCGGGACATGGCGAAGCGGGCGAGCAGCGACGTGACGGAGATCAAGGCGAGCCATGCGGTCTTCGCCTCCCAACCGGAGATGGTTGCGGACGTCATCGAAAAGGCGGCCAAACAGCTCGGCCAGTAGGTCGATGAGCGGCAGCCGACGTTCAAGGGCATCGGCTGCCGCCATCCATTGAGCCGGTCCCGGCTCGGCGCCACTGGCGTCGGCATTCCTTCACCTGTTTGGGAACCCGAACGCCTCCAGGCCGTTAGTTGGGATCGACAAAGCGAGGGCAAGGACATGAGCTTCGATCAACTCGTTCCGGCATCGGATCTCGCAGCCAAGGGCAAGTCGCCCTTTCCCGGCGAAACGGCCGAATACAGGCGGGCGCGACAGGCACTGCTGCGCGAAGAAATCGAGTTCAGACGGCAGATGACGCGGCTGGTTGAGCTGCGGCGATCTTTGCCGGATGGGCCGGCAATCGAAAAGGACTATCGCTTCAAGGACGCCAACGGCAACGACATCGGCCTGCTCGACCTCTTCGGCGACAAGCAAACGCTCGTCACCTATTTCTGGATGTACGGGCCACAGCGCCCGCGCCCCTGCCCGATGTGCACGAACTGGCTCGGCGCCGTCAACGGCAATGCCGCCGATATCAAGCAGCGCGTGGCGCTGAAGATCCTTGGCCGCAGCCCCGTCGAGCGTCAGCTGGCATTTGCGCAGGAACGTGGCTGGCGAGACCTCGATTTCGTCCAGACCGCCGGCGACAACTACGCCAACGACCTCGGCCTCATCAATGCCGACGGGAGCGAAAACCCGGCGCTTTCCGTCTTCAAGCGCGACGGCAAGACCGTCAGGCTTTTCTGGTCAAGCGAAATGACGATGGAAATGGCCGACCCCGGCCAGGACCCGAGGGATGCACCTGACATCGCCTCGCTCTGGTCGATCCTGGACCTGACGCCGGAGGGCCGCGGTGCGGACTGGTATCCGAAACTCAGCTATTGACCGACGCAGCCATGGGGGGCGGGCATAGCGAACGCGCCGTAGCCACGGACAACACCTTTCTGCTTGCACCGGCCATCGCCGGCAGACCATTGCGCTTGCCCGGTGTATTTAAGCATTGTAGAAAATTGCAGACGGCCAACTGGCTGTCACCCTTGATCGCCCTGGCCGAGCGGGTGCGGCTAACGCTGGCGCGAGGCGGCCGAACGGCCTGCCTTTTCTGCTGCCTGTTTGACGGGAAGGGCGCAGAGGCGGCGATCGTCGGGTGCCAACCGAACAGGCAAGGCCTCTCCCTCCTTCGGTTCTTGAGCGACAATTTGACTTATGTCACTAGCGGTGAATAATGTCAGAAATCGACCATTGAAGGATTCCTATGCCTGTCCGCAACACCGACCAGATCATGCATAAGGCCGCGTGGCTCTACTACAGTCATGGGTTGCGGCAGGACGAAGTCGCGCAGAAGCTGGGGATCTCTCGCGCCTCGGTTGCCACCTATCTCAGGCGGGCACGCGAGACCGGAATCGTCAATATCAGCACGTCGACGGAGCTCTTTACCGACGATGTTCTGGCGCGCGAACTCGAGGACGCGACCGGCGTCACCGCGGCCTGGATCGTGCCGGAGGATCGGCAGGCCATGGACCCTGCCGCGGAAATGCCGGTGCTGGCCGCATCCGTCTTCCTCGAACTCATCAACAAGGGCGACCGCGTCGGCGTCGCCTGGGGACGCACGGTCTACCATATCGCCGATGTCATGCCCTTTGCCGACCTGCGTGGCGTGACGGTCGTTCAGCTTTGCGGCAATCTCGGTGCGCCCTATTCCTATCGGCCGGACCAGTGCACGACGGAGATCGCACGCCGGCTCAACGCCGAAGGCATCAATTTCTATGCGCCACTGGTGCTGTCGTCCGAACGGCTGGCCGAGGAGCTTCGCGGCGAGCCGGTGATCCGCGAGCAGTTGTCGACGATCGCCGACTGTCATCTGGCGCTCTACTCGGTCGGCGGCATCGAAGACGACAGCCACCTCGTCAAGTGCGGCGCGCTCAGCGCCAGCGAGATGCACCGCATGGGCGAGGAAGGTGCCGTCGGCGTCATTGCCGGACAGTTGATCGACGGGGATGGCCAATGGGTGAATTGTGCGCACAATCGACGCTGCATCTCAGCCGACCTCGATTCGATCCGCGCCATCGGGAAACGTATGCTGGTCGTCCAGGAAGAGAGCAAGTTCGAGCCGCTGATGGCTGCGCTGAAAGGCGGTTTCGCCTCGCATCTCGTCGTCACGACATCAATGGCGCGCCGGGTGATGGAACGCTGGAGCCGGGACGGTCTCGACAAGGTGCATGCCGCGACCACCTAAGCAAACGTGGAAACGCGCCCTGACGCACAAGGGTGGCAGTACACAAGCGGGGCGACCTTTCGGCCGCCCCGCTCTCCTTCAAAATAGCCCCGAAATCACGGCTTGGGCATCCACACCGGCATGGCGACATCCGCATGGGCGAACTGCGGCAGCTTGGTGCCGAGCTCTTCCATGTTCTTGATGTCCTGATCGTTCAGGTCTTTCTGCGTGATCAGCGTCGGCGGGACGATGACGCTGCGGCCCGGATCCTCGCCGGCAAGCAGCATGGCAAGCGTTCTGACGGAGACCTGTCCGACCACGGCCGGGTTGGTGGCCGCCGTGGCCGCCCAGGCGGAATCCGGCTCGCGCATGGCCGCGATGTCGGAGGTCGAGATATCGGCGGAATAGATCTTCACGCTGGACGAAAGACCGGCTTCGTCGATGGCAATCTTGACGCCCTTGGCGAACTCGTCATAGGGCGCGAACATCACGGTGATATCCGGGTTGGCTGAAATGACGGACCGCGCCTGGTTGGCCACCGAGTTGGCGATCGGGTTGTCCATCGTGCCGAACTGCGAGATCTCGTTGATGCCCGAATACTTGCCCTTGAATTCCTTCCAGGTTTCATCGCGACGGTCGAGCGGCGCGATGCCGGCGACGTAGACGTAGCCAGCCTTGAAGCTCTCGCCGTTGTCCTTGATCGCCTGCTCCAAGGCGAGGCGGGCGAGATCGCGGTCGGATTGTTCGACCTGTGGGATCTTCTCGTTTTCGACGTTCACGTCGAACGCCACGACCTTGATGCCGGCATCGACGGCGCGCTGGGCCGCTTCCTTCATCGATTCCGTCAGACCGTGCTGGATGATGATCCCCTGCACGCCGAGCGCGATCGCCTGGTCGACCATGTCGGCCTGCAGCGCTGCGTCCTGGCGGCTGTCGAGAACCTGAAGCTGAACGCCGAGTGCCTTTGCCTGCGCCTCCACGCCGGCAAGGTAGGACTGGAAGAAGTCGCCAGTCGAGAGATAGCGCACCAGCGCGATCTTGACGTCGCCCGGCTTGTCGAACGGCTTCGGCATGTCGGCGGCGAAGGAAGCGGTGGCGAAAGCCACGGTTCCCGCAAGGCCAAGCGCCAGCTTGCCCATTGCTCTGCGTGTAATGTTCATTTCAGTCTCCTCCACTGGTGAACGTTTGTTTTCCGCCGGCGGGGCTTTCCCGTCAGCGTTTGCCTCTTTTCGAGAGCGCAAAGGTGAAGATCAGGGCGATGACGAGAACCGCTCCCTTGATGAAATCCTGCGTGTAATAGGGCGCGTTCATCATCGTCAGGCCCTGAAGCAGGATGCCGACGAAGAGCGCGCCGATGGCCGTGCCGAAAGCATTCGGCTTGGCCGCGCCGAGGACGGCAAAGCCGATCAGCGCGGCGGCAACCGCATCGAGCAGCAGATTGTTGCCCGAGGCGATGTCGCCGCGGCCAAGGCGCGCGGCGAGCAGAATGCCGCCGATCGAGGCGAAGACGCCCGAGATGACATAGGCCGAGATCTTGTAGGCATTGACCGGAGCGCCCGCCAGGCCGGCTGCGCGCTCGTTGGAGCCGACGGCATACATCATGCGTCCGAAGCGGGTGTATTCGAGGAAGAACCAGATCAGCACCGCCAGCACGATCAGCACCACGACGGCCACTGGCACGAGGTTCGGCAGGATCAGATCGAAGCGATGGCGACCCAGCGCCAGGAAGGCGGGGCTGAAAGCGCCTGACGCGACCGAGCCGTCGGGAAGGGTCATGCCGGCGGCGATCGAGCGGCCCTCGGTCGGTATGCGCTGCAGGCCGAGCAGCAGGAACATCATGCCGAGCGTCGCCAAAAGGTCCGGCACGCGCATATAGACGATGATGACGCCGTTGATCAGCCCGACGAGAACGCCGATCGCGAGGCACACGAGCGTCGCCGTCAGCGCGTCGCCGCCCATCACCACCATCACATAGGATGACGCCATCATTGCCGTGGTCGCGACCGAGCCGATCGACAGGTCGAAGCCGCCGACAACCAGCGTGGCCGTGACGCCGAGCGCCAGGATGCCGGTGATCGATACGGATTGCAGGATGAAGACGGCGCTCTGCGGCGAGGAAAATCCGTTGGTCACCAGCGAGAAGTAGACAACCAGTCCGGCCAGAAGGGCGAGGAAGCCGTATTTGATCGCGACGTCGCGCAGGCTGACCGCGGAACTGGGCGGCGGCAGCACCGAGGCGGCCGGGGACGCGGGTTTCATCTGTTCACTGCTCATGGGGCTGTCCCTGCTGATGATGTTGGCCGGCGATCTCCTGGAGGAGGCGCTCGACGTCGACCGCCGCGTTGCGATGCTCGCCGACGATCGTATGTTCCGACATCACGAGAATGCGGTCGGCGATCTCGAAGGCTTCGTCGAGTTCGGTCAGGAAAACGATGGTGGCGCGGCCGGCGACCGAGGCGCGCAGCTTGGCGCCGATATCGCGGCGCGCGGCGATGTCGACGCCCTGGAAGGGCTCGTCGAGGATCAGGAGACGCGAGGGCTCGGAAAGCCAGCGCCCGACCATCACCTTCTGCTGATTGCCGCCGGAAAGCGTCTGCATCTCGTCGCGCTCGCTGCGGCAGACGACGCCGAGGGCGGCGATCTGCGCTCGCGATTTCGCCCGTTCGGCCCGGCGGTTCGATATGCCGAAGCGCGACAGCCGCTTGAGAAACGGCAGGCTGATGTTCTCGTAGATGTTGAAATCCGGAACGATGCCACTGTCCGCTCGATCCTTGGCGACCAGAAATACGCCCTTGGCAATCGCCTGGCCGGTGCTCTGCGGACGGTAGGGAGCGCCGTCTAGCGTCATCTGGCCGGCTATCGCCGACCGGGCCCCGAAAAGTGTCTCGGCCAGCGCCGTCTTGCCGACACCGACGAGACCGGTGACAGCGACAATTTCGCCGTCACCCAGCGCCAGGTCGAACGGACGGGACGTCTCCGTCAGCCGCATGCCCTTGACCGAAAAGGCCGCGCCATGGGCCTCCCGCACGCTGACTGCCCCTGCCGAAACCTTTTGCCCGAGCATCGCGTTGACCGCACCCTCGTAATCGAGATCCGCCCCCTCGAAGCGGCCGGTTATGCGCCCGTCGCGCAGCGTGACAATGCTGTCGGCGAGCCTGCGGATATCGGACATTCGATGCGAGATATAAAGGATCGCCACGCCGCGGGCTTTCAGCCGGTCGATGAGATCGAACAGGCGATCAGCCTCAGCACTCGACAGCGACGAGGTCGGCTCGTCGAGGATCAGCACCTGCGGCTCATGTGCCATGGCGCGGGCGATGGCGACCATCTGCCGGTCGGCGAGCGTCAGATCGTTGATATCGGCGGAAAGATCGATAGCCAGGCCCATGCGGGCGGCAACCACAGCCGCCTCACGCCGCACGCGGCGCGGGTTGAAGAACAGGCGCGCACCGCTGCCGTTCAGGCGATCGAGCGTCAGATTGGTCGCAACGTCGAGGTCGACGACGACGCCGTCATTGATGTTTTGATGGACTGTCACCACGCCAGCCCGGATCGCTTCCGCCGGCGTTGCCGGCGCGAAAGGGAGGTCGTCCAGCCGCATATCCCCGGCATCGCTGACGTAGACGCCGCTGAGGATGCGCACCAGTGTCGACTTTCCAGCGCCGTTGGCCTCCATCAGCACCGTGACGGCACCCTTGCGCAATTGAAGATCGACGCCCTTCAGGACCGGTATCGGCCCGAAGGATTTGCGCACGCCCTCGATGCGAAACACTGCTTGTTCGCTCATGCTCTCCTCCCAATGAAGGCAGGTTAGGATGGCTATCCATCAAATGTCAAGACGATTGACATTTGACAGAATGGCGACTTACCTATGGCCCATGACAGCATGACGAGGAGCGGCCGAGGCCGGTCATGCCGACAAGGAGGACCATATGGACAAGCACGTTTTCGAGGCGCTCAGCGCCGAAACGCTGCCATCGAGACTGAGCGGCAACGCTGCGCTGTGTGACAGGATCGGCGGGGATAAAGGCCGCTGGCAGGTCAAGGAGGTCGGCGACGGCAACCTCAATCTCGTCTTCATCGTCTCGGGGGAGAAGGGTGCAGCGATCGTCAAGCAGGCGCTGCCCTATGTCAGGCTCGTCGGCGAGCGCTGGCCCCTGCCCCTGAAGCGCTCGTTCTTCGAGTACCACGCCCTCATCCGCCAGGCGGCGCGCGACCCGGGCATGGTGCCGGAGATCCTGTTCTTCGATGCCGAGCAGGCGATGATCATCATGGAATACCTAGCGCCGCACGTGATCCTGCGTCGTGCGCTGATCGAGGGGCGCGCGCTGCCGAAGATCGGCCGTGATCTCGGGCTTTTCGCCGCCCGCACGCTTTTCCGCGGCTCGGATCTTGCGATGCCGACGCGCGACAAGAAGGCCGACCTCGCTCTTTTCGCCGACAACGTCGAGCTCTGCGACATCACCGAGAACCTGGTCTTTTCCGACCCTTACTTCGAGGCGGAGATGAACCGCCACACGACGCCGCACCTCGACGGCCTGGTTGGGGAATTGCGCCGCGACCGTGACCTGAAGGTCGAAGCCCAACGGCTGAAACACATCTTCGCCGCCAAGGCCGAGACGCTCTGCCACGGCGACCTGCATACCGGCTCGGTTATGGTCACCGACGACGAGACGCGCGTGATCGACCCGGAGTTCGCCTTTTACGGGCCGATCAGTTTCGACGTCGGCATGCTGCTCGCCAATTTCTGGATGAGCTACTTCTCACAGGACGGCCATGAGAGCGCAGCCGGCAAACGCGACCAGATGCGCGCCTACCTGTTGGATACGGTCGATACGATCTGGGAAACCTTCTGCGACGAGTTTTCGACGCTCTGGCGCAGCGAGCGCAAGGGCATCCTCTATCAGGCCAGCCTTTTCGAAGACGGTAACGACCCGTTCGGCTCAGAGCAGGCGCTGACCATCGTTCTTGATGAGATCTACCGCGAGATGCTCGGCTTCGCCGGGGTCGAGATCCTGCGCCGCATCCTCGGCCTTGCCCACAATGCCGATTTCGAAACCATCGGCGACCTCAGCCGCCGCGCCGCATGCGAAAGCAAGGCGCTGAAGCTCGGTCGTCATCTTGCCGTCAACCGGGATCGCATTGCGAGTCTGCGGGACATTCGCGCCACGGCGCAACGGCTTCAGCAGGAGACACTTTCGTGAAAGTCGGAGAAAAGCACTACCATACGATCTGGCTCAACGCCGACGGCCGCTCGGTCGACATCATCGACCAGCGCTGGCTACCACACGAGTTCCGGATCGTCACGCTGAAGACGGTCGCCGATGTCGCCGTTGCGATCCGCGACATGTGGGTGCGCGGCGCACCGCTGATCGGCGTCACCGCCGCCTACGGCATTGCCATCGCCATGGCGGAGGATCCCTCCGACCGCCACCTCGACGCGGTCTGGGAGGAGCTCAACGAGACGCGGCCGACGGCGATCAACCTGCGCTGGGCGCTCGAGGCCATGCGGCAGTTCCTGCGTCCGCTTTCGGTCGAAGACCGTGCAGACGCCGCCTATCGACGCGCCGCCGAAATCGCCGAGGAAGACGTTCAGCTCAATCGGGCGATCGGCGCCAATGGCCTCAGGATCATCCGCGAGATCGCGGCAAGCAAGAAGCCCGGCGAGCCGGTCAACATCCTGACCCATTGCAATGCCGGCTGGCTGGCAACCGTCGATTATGGAACCGCGACAGCGCCGATCTACATGGCGACCGAGGCGGGCATCCCCGTCCATGTCTATGTCGACGAGACCCGGCCGCGCAACCAGGGTGCGCAGCTGACGGCCTGGGAATTGAACGGTCACGGCGTGCCGCACACACTGATCGTCGACAATGCCGGCGGCCACCTGATGCAGCACGGCGCCGTCGACATGGTGATCGTCGGCACGGACCGCACTACCGCGAACGGCGATGTCTGCAACAAGATCGGCACCTACCTGAAGGCGCTTGCCGCCAGCGACAACGACGTTCCCTTCTATGTCGCACTCCCCTCTCCGACCATCGACTGGACCGTCAAGGACGGCGTCAAGGAAATCCCGATCGAGGAGCGCACTGGCGACGAGGTGAGCTTCGTCCAGGGGCGCGGCCCCGATGGCTCGATCATCTCGGTTCGCGTCTCGCCCGAAGGTAGCCCTTCGGCGAACCCGGCCTTCGACGTGACGCCGGCGCGGCTCATCACCGGCCTCATCACCGAACGCGGCGTGGCCGTGCCTTCACCCGAAGGCCTCAAAGCGCTGTTTCCGGAAAGGAGCTGACCGATGAACCTTACAAACCACAAGACCACCGAAGAGATCGCGCTCGGCATCCGGCGCCGCGTCTTCTTCCACACGATGAAGAACAACGGCGGCTATCTGAGCCAGGCCTGCTCGGCCGCCGAAAGCCTCGCCTTGCTCTACAATGAGATCCTGAAGCTGGGTGAACCGACCTTGCCGAAGGTGCCGCTGCCGTTTCGCGGCGTGCCTTCCGCCGACAATCCCGATGCCTTCACCGGCGCCGGTTATCACGGCCCGGCCGCACCCGAATACGACCGCTTCTTCATCTCGCCGGCGCACTATGCGCTGGTGATCTACTGCGCGCTGATCGAGGTCGGACGCATGGACGATGGTGCACTCGACCACTTCAACAAGGATGGCAGCTCCGTCGAGATGATCGGCGCCGAGCACAGCCCGGGCATGGAGGTTACGACAGGCTCATTGGCGCAGGGGCTTTCGATGGCCTCCGGTGTCGCCTTCGCTCGCAAAAAGCTGAACGAGTCGGGCAAGGTCTGGGTCTACATGTCCGATGGCGAATTCCAGGAAGGCCAGACCTGGGAGTGCCTTGCCGCCATGGCCCACCACCGGATCGACAACATCCGTGTCGTCGTCGACGTCAACCGCCAGCAATGCGATGGCGCCATGTCCTCGGTTCTCGATCTCGGCGACCTTGCCGGCAGGGTCGAAGCCTTTGGGGCCACCTGCCGCTCGATCGACGGCCACGATCTGCAAGCCCTGCGCGACGCAGCCAACAGCGCCGAACCGGGCAAGCCGCTGATCATCCTCGCCAACACCTCGCCCTTCCAGGGAATGAACTTTCTCCAGAAGCGCTTCCCGCGCCTTCATTACGTGCGCTTCAAGAGCGCCGAGGAGAGGCTTGAAATGCAGGCAGCACTTGCTGTCGAACTGGGCGTGAGCCCGAACGAAATGGAAGGGGCCTGACCATGGTCGAAATCGTCAACCGCCCTTATGCCAAAGCTTTCGAGGCTTTCGCTGCGGCCCGTCCGGAAGTGCTTTGCCTTTCGGCCGACCTGACCTCCTCCTGTGAGGTCGACGGCTTCCGCGATCGGCATCCGGAGCAGTTCCTGTCGCTGGGGATGGCCGAGCAGAACATGCTCTCCTTCGCCGGCGGGCTTGCGATGCAGGGTTACCGGCCCTTCATCCACACCTTCTCGGTCTTCCTCTACCGGCGCCCCTACGATCAGCTGATCAATTCGATCGCCTATTCCAATCGCAAGGTGCGTCTGATGGGTTTCCTGCCGGGGATCACCACGCCCGGCGGCATCACCCATCAGGCGATCGAGGACATCGCCGTCATGCGTGCCGTGCCGAACATGACCATTCTGGAGACCGGCGACGCAACCGAGGTCGAAACCGTGCTTGAGGTTGCCGATGCGATCGATGGGCCGGTCTATGTCCGCATCCTTCGCGGCGAAGTCCCCCGGCTCTTCTCGACGCCGTTCACGTTCAACAAACTGCGCACCCTTTCGGAAGGTGACGACATCCTCATCGTCAGTTCCGGGGTCTGCACCGAGGAGGCCTTGCGGGCCACCCGGCCGATCGAAGCACGCGGCATCGGGCTTCATCATCTGCACGCCTCGACGCTGAAGCCGTTCGACCGCGACGGGCTGATCAGGGCCGCCCGCGGCAAGAAGGGCATCGTCACGCTGGAAAACCACACCATCGTCGGCGGGCTCGGTTCGCTGGTGGCCGAGATCATCGCCGAAGAGGGGCTTGGCGTCCGCCTGAAGCGCCTCGGCCTGAAGGACACCTTCGCCCATGGCGCCTCGAAGCCGTACCTGATGAAGAAGTATGGCCTGGACGCCAGCGCGCTGGTGTCGGCGATCGAGGAACTGACCGGCAAGACGCTCGGCATCGGCGAGGACGAACTGACCGAGGTTCGTCTCGATCATGTGCACTCGGCGCAGAAGGCGGAGGCGCTCTGATGGCCCCACGGTTCACCGTCAGCTATTACGTCAGGGCCGCCGACGAGGCCGAGGCGCGCGCACGGGCGCTGGACATCGCCCTTGAGCAGACTGTCGAGATCCCGCGCGATGTCGTGCCCAAAGGCTATGTCGAGGATGAAATCCTCGGCAAGCTCGAACAGCTGGAACGGGACCCCAACGGCCGCCCCGGCTATCTCGCGGCTATTTCCTACAGCGAAGACGACGTCGGCGGCGACTTCCTGCAGCTTCTGAACATCGTCTTCGGCAACAGCTCGATCAAGCCGGGATTGAAGGTCGAGGACATCGGCCTGTCGCCGGGCATCCTCGCGCTTTGCCCCGGCCCGCGACATGGCATTGCCGGGCTGCGGCAAAGGGCCGGCATCGGGGCTCAGCCGCTGTTGATGTCTGCCATCAAGCCGGTCGGGCTGTCCTCATCCGAACTCGCGCGCCGCGCGCATGATTTCGCGCTCGGCGGCATGCACTACGTCAAGGATGACCATGGGCTGGTCGATCAAAGAACGTCGCCATTTGCCGAGCGGCTGGCGGCCTGCGTCGACGCCGTCGGCGAAGCCAATGCCAGGAGCGGCGGGCGGGCGAGTTTCGTGCCGAATATCACCGCACCGGCCAAAGACCTGTTCGAGCGGGCGATGATGGCCGAGGCGGCCGGCGCCGGTGCCGTCATGATTTCCCCGGCGCTTGCCGGCTATGACGTGATCCACACGCTGGCGTCCGATCCGGACTTCACCCTGCCGATCGTTTCACATCCGGCATTTTCCGGCGCCAACGTCGTGTCGCCGGATACCGGCTTTTCGCATCGCTGCTTCTACGGCGCCTTGCAGCGGCTGATGGGCGCCGATGCGGCGATCTATCCCAATTTCGGCGGACGTTTCGGCTTCACCCGCGAGGAATGCCAGTCGATCGCTGCCGCCTGCGCCGACGACATGGGTGGCCTGAAGGCGATCGTGCCGGCCCCCGGCGGCGGCATGAATCTCGGCCGCGTGCCGGAGATGCGCGAAGCCTATGGCAACAACGTGATGTACCTGATCGGCGGTGCGTTGCTGCAGGACACGGACATCGTTTCGGCCAGCCGCCGGATCGTCGAGGCGGTCGCAGGCTAAGCGCCCGGCGGTTCAGCTACGAGATAGCCTCCCAAGGCTCTGCCGGGCGCGACGGTGCGCCCGGCAGGTTTGATCACCGTCGCTGCCAGGACACAGCAAGACCGCCGACCCATTCACTGCGGCTCGGCGCAAGGCGCTCTTCCGGGTGCTTGCTCTTTCGCACTGACAACATCGTCGCCGGCCGAAGAGCTTGCCGCAATCCCGGTTCGCCGGATGTCCAGTTGCCTCAGGCCAGGCAGAAACACGGCAAGCAGCGTGGTGGCGGCCAGAGCTGCGGCGCAGCCAAAAAGCAGCCGCTGCGCCCCAAAAATTTCGACGGCGCCACCGGCGAGAACAATGGCCAAGGGGATCGCCGACAGTTCTAACGCATCCGCCGCACCCAGGACGCGCCCGCGCAGCTTGACCGGCACCCGGCGAAGTGCGGCCGTGGCGACGATCGGCCCGATCGGGCCCGTTGCGAACCCGGCCACGGCGCCGGCGGCGATTAGCACCGAAACCGGTGGCGCGAACGCGAGCGCGAGGATCGCCAGCGCCTCGACGGCGCAGCCGAACATGAGGATGCCGCGCCCGGAAAGCCGATGCCCCCAGGCGGCATAGGCAAGCGTGCCCACAATCGCGCCGCCGCCGGTTGCCGACAGGAACAGGCCCAGGCTCATGGCACTTTGCCCCGTTGCCTTGAAGAAAGCCGGCATGACGACGGCTTCCAGCGCACCGAAGATTATGCCGAACAGCGTCCCGAGCATGATGAGGCTGCGTAGCAGCGGATCGCGCAGCAGGAACCGAATGGCTTCCATTGCCCCCGCAATGCCGATCGCGACCTGTTGCGCACCACCGGATTTACGGCGCGTCGGCAGCGAGACGACGTCGAGCACTGCCGCGGCAAGCGAACAGCCGGCGGTCAGCCACAACGTGTCTTCGACACCGACCAGCGCGATCATCACGCCGGCAAGCGCGGGCCCGACCAGAACGCCGGCACTCTCGATCAACTCATCGACGGCCTTGACCCGCTCCAGCCGGAACCCGGCAAGACGCGCCAGTTCCGGATGGCGGCTTTCGGCGGCGATGGACGCAGGACCGTCCATTGCGGCGCCGACGGCAATCAGCACCACGAGCGTGCCGATCCCGAGCATATCCAGATGATAGAGAAACGGCACGGCTGCGACCGCCAGTGCGCTTGTGAAATCGCCGGCAAACGCGATCCAGCGCGGGCCGAAGCGATCGACAAGGCCGCCGCCGAACAGCGAGCCGGCGATCATGGGCAGCACGCCTGCGGCAGCGGCAATACCGGTCCACAGCGGGCTTCCCGTCAACTCCAGCACAAACCACGGCAGCGCCACCATGGCGACCGCATTTCCGACGGTCGAGAACGCGCCTGCCATGACGCTGCCCAGCACCGGCAGCCGCCGCCGGATGCGAATGGAATAGCGCATCATGGGCACGCCATCGGGCGGAAACAGCATCGGGATTGCCTGACAGGGGCGAGCATCGGATCACAGTTGGTGTTGGAGGACAGGGGGGATTGCACTGCGCCGGG
>NZ_MBST01000050.1:0-17338 GCF_001695865.1 Ensifer sp. LC384 | reverse complement strand
TTGAACTCGCCGAAGTACTTCGTGATCGCTGCCGTCAGCGACGTCTTGCCATGGTCAACGTGGCCAATCGTGCCAATGTTAACGTGCGGCTTGTTGCGCTCAAATTTGCTCTTTGCCATTTTCGGCTCTCCGTTTCCTGTCCCCTATCGGGGAAATCTTATCTAACTGTTTCAGCGAAAGGGTATTCCGGTCACTTCTGACCGGAATACTTTGCCTGGATTTCCTGTGCGACGTTCGACGGGACCGGCGAGTAGTGATCGAAGGTCATCGTGTACTGGGCGCGGCCCTGAGACATCGAGCGCAGGTTGTCCACGTACTTGAACATGTTCGCCAGCGGGACGTTCGCGTTGATGACGACGGCAACACCGCGCGATTCCTGGCCCTGGATCTGGCCACGACGCGAGTTGAGGTCGCCGATAACGTCACCGACGTAATCTTCCGGTGTTACCACTTCGACCTTCATCATCGGCTCGAGGAGCTGAGCGCCGGCCTTCTTGGCTGCTTCACGGAAGCAAGCACGCGAAGCGATTTCGAACGCCAGAACCGACGAGTCAACGTCGTGGAAGGCACCGTCGATGAGCGTCGCCTTGACACCCAGCATCGGGAAGCCTGCGAGCGGACCCGAAGACAGAACGCTTTCGATGCCCTTCTGAACGCCCGGGATGTATTCCTTCGGAACAGCACCACCAACGATCTTGGACTCGAACTTGAAGTCTTCGCCATCCGGGTTCGGTTCGAAGACGATCTTGACGCGCGCGAACTGACCGGTACCACCGGACTGCTTCTTGTGCGTGTAGTCTTCTTCGTGCTGACGCGTGATGGTTTCGCGGTAGGCAACCTGCGGCGCGCCGACGGTTGCTTCGACCTTGAATTCGCGACGCATGCGGTCGACCAGGATGTCGAGGTGAAGTTCACCCATGCCTGCGATGATCGTCTGGCCCGACTCTTCGTCGGTCTTGACGCGGAACGACGGATCTTCTGCAGCCAGGCGGTTGAGCGCGAGGCCCATCTTTTCCTGGTCGCCCTTGGTCTTCGGCTCGATCGCGATCTGGATAACCGGCTCCGGGAATTCCATGCGCTCGAGGATAACCGGCTTCAGCGGGTCGCAGAGCGTATCGCCAGTGGTGGTTTCCTTGAGGCCAGCCAGAGCAACGATGTCGCCCGCAAAGGCTTCTTCAATGTCTTCACGGCTGTTGGAATGCATCTGGAGCATACGGCCGACGCGCTCGCGCTTTTCCTTGACCGTGTTCATGACCGACGTGCCCTTTTCGAGCTTGCCGGAGTAGATGCGGGCGAAGGTGAGCGAACCGACGAAGGGGTCGTTCATGATCTTGAAGGCGAGCATCGAAAGCGGCTCGCTGTCGTCAGCGTGGCGCTCGGTCTCGGATTCGGTCTTGACGTCGATGCCCTTGATCGCCGGGATGTCCAGCGGCGACGGCAGGTAGTCGACAACCGCGTCGAGAAGCGGCTGAACGCCCTTGTTCTTGAACGCGGTACCGCAGAACATCGGGTGGAACTTCACGTCGATGGTGCCACGGCGAACGAGCGCGCGGATCTGGTCGTTGTCCGGCAGGTTGCCTTCGAGGTACGCTTCGGTCGCAGCTTCGTCGATCTCGACAACCGTCTCGATCAGAAGTTCGCGGTACTTCTGCGCTTCTGCCTTCATGTCATCAGGAATTTCGACGACGTCCCACTGGGCGCCGAGCGATTCGTCGCGCCAGATGAGAGCGTTCATCTCGATCAGGTCGATGACGCCCTTGAACTCGGTCTCAGCGCCGATCGGCAGCTGCATGACAACCGGGATCGCACCGAGGCGCGACTTGATCATCGAGACAGAGCGGTAGAAGTCAGCGCCGGTCTTGTCCATCTTGTTGCAGAAGATCATGCGCGGAACATGGTACTTCTCAGCCTGACGCCAGACGGTTTCCGTCTGCGGCTCAACACCGGCGTTGGCGTCGAGCAGCGCGATGGCGCCGTCGAGCACGCGCAGCGAACGTTCGACTTCGATGGTGAAGTCAACGTGGCCGGGGGTGTCGATGATGTTGAAGCGGCGGGTCTTGCCGTCACGGCCCTTCCAGAAGGTGGTCGTCGCAGCAGACGTGATCGTGATGCCGCGTTCCTGCTCCTGCTCCATCCAGTCCATGGTAGCGGCGCCGTCGTGGACTTCGCCGATCTTATGGGACTTGCCGGTGTAGTAGAGAATGCGTTCGGTCGTCGTCGTCTTGCCGGCGTCGATGTGCGCCATGATACCGAAGTTGCGGTAGTCTTCGATTTTGTATTCGCGAGCCATAGGGACTCCCTTTCGAAATTGGTCGTCGATTACCAGCGGTAGTGCGAGAATGCACGGTTGGCGTCGGCCATCTTGTGCGTGTCTTCGCGCTTCTTGACGGCGCTGCCACGGTTGTTCGCAGCGTCCATGAGTTCGCCGCAGAGGCGATCAACCATGGTCGTTTCGTTGCGCTTGCGGGCAGCGGCAATCAGCCAGCGGATGGCGAGCGCCTGACGGCGTTCCGGACGGACGTCGACGGGAACCTGGTAGGTTGCACCACCAACGCGACGCGAACGGACTTCGACGTGCGGAGCGATGTTGTCGAGGGCCGAATGGAACACGGCGATCGGCTCCTGCTTCAGCTTGCCCTGAACGGCATCGAAGGCACCGTAAACGATGCTTTCAGCAACCGACTTCTTACCATGAAGCATGATTGCGTTCATGAACTTGGTGACAACCAGATCGCCGAACTTCGGGTCCGGGTTGATCTCGCGCTTTTCTGCACTGTGACGACGTGACATACGTTTTGTCTCTCAACTGTTGACTGGCGCCTTAACACGCGGAGAACCTCGCGCAGCGCCGAATTCGTGAAACCCGAAATTACTTCGGACGCTTCGCACCATACTTGGAGCGGCGCTGCTTGCGGTTCTTGACACCCTGCGTATCGAGAACGCCGCGGATGATGTGGTAACGGACACCCGGAAGGTCCTTTACGCGGCCGCCGCGGATCATGACAACCGAGTGTTCCTGAAGGTTGTGACCTTCACCCGGGATATAGCCGATGACTTCGAAGCCGTTGGTCAAGCGAATCTTGGCAACCTTACGCAGAGCCGAGTTCGGCTTCTTCGGGGTCGTCGTGTAGACGCGGGTGCAAACGCCGCGCTTCTGCGGGTTTTCCTGCAGAGCAGGAACCTTGTTGCGCTTTACCTGTGCCTGACGCGGCTTACGGATCAGCTGGTTTACGGTAGGCATGTAACCATCCCTTGCAAAATCTTGTCTCGTTACCCTTGCGGGCGGATCGTTGCCGTCTCCGGCGATACGAACACCTGTAAAATGCGCAAACGAGGACCGATCCGCCTTATCGCGGATGGCCCTACAAAAAGCAGAGGACACACAATTTCGCGCGTCATGCGTGCAGCATTTTTTGTAGTCAGCGTGCGTTTCGAACCTTGTTTGAGGCGAACTCCAGAACGCGACGTTCCGAACCAGCCAGCCTCACATGGGCTCCGATGCGGCGGGGTGTACTGATTTCAAGGCCGACAGTCAAGGGCAATTAACAAATATTCTCCGGCCAGAGGGCCTGTCATGCCCGGAAAACAAGGCTTTGGCGCGCGTGGCGGGGGGTCAAGGCGACCGGGATTGCACCTGAACACAAGCAGCTTCCAACAGGGTTAAGGAATCGGCAACCAGTTTGTGACGGTTTTCCACCGTAACGATTCTACCCGCCACCAAAGCCTGTGGCCTCACCGCTATTTCTTTCGCACTGCACTGAAAAGGGCGCTAAAGTCAGCCACGCACTCGAAAGGATATTCAATGAGCGTCACGCCTGACAACGACAATGCACCGGACGAGCCGATGGTCTTCATCATCATCGGCAAGGCCTACGAGACCGACGGAGACGACGAAGGCGTCGACATTCACGTGATGTTGCGCGCTCCCGACGACGACACGGCCGTGCGCGAGGCGCTGAATGCGCTCGCCGAGGAAGGCTTCCTCGAGGCCGATCTCGATCAGATCGGCACACTGACCGACGTGCCGAACGACGAGCCGCATGCCTCGGCCTACCAGGGCGCCCTTGAGGGCGAAGTTGCGATCATTCGTTTCAGCTGAGGCCGTCGGCGCCCTATTGCATAATTCCTTAAATCAGAATCGATTTAAGCAGGAAATTATGCGGCAAGCTTAAAGCGTTCCAGCGTCCTTTGCGCGTCACACTTGACGCGCGGCGCTGTAGCGCCGGATCCTTCCAGCCTGCCACAATGAAAAAGCCGCCCGGATCGCTCCGGGCGGCTTTTTTGATTTGAGGAAACGAGGGCGGGAACCGCCCTCCTCCTATTATTCGGCCGCTGCGTTTTCCTTCGCGAGATCGGCGAGCATCGGGGTTGCAACATCTGCGCCCGTACCCTTGCGGCGCTCTTCGAGAATCATCTCGTCGCGCGCCGTCGCGATGCGGCGGATCTGCGTCATCGTTCCGCCGGTACCAGCCGGGATCAGACGGCCGACGATGACGTTTTCCTTCAGACCCTGCAGGCCGTCGACCTTGCCGGCGATCGCCGCTTCGGTCAGGACCTTGGTGGTTTCCTGGAACGACGCCGCCGAGATGAACGACGGTGTCTGCAGCGAGGCCTTGGTGATGCCGAGCAGGACCGGATCGCCGTAAGCCGGCTTCTTGCCCTGTTCGATCAGGCCGTCGTTGACGTCTTCGAGCTCAATGCGATCGACGTTGTCACCGACGATGTAGGTCGAGTCGCCGGCATCGGTGATTTCCACCTTCTGCAGCATCTGACGAACGATGACTTCGATGTGCTTGTCGTTGATCACAACGCCCTGCAGTCGGTAGACTTCCTGGATTTCGTTGACCAGGTAGGAAGCGAGTGCTTCCACGCCCTTGATCGCCAGGATGTCGTGCGGCGCCGGGTTGCCGTCGAGGATGTAGTCGCCCTTTTCGATGTAGTCGCCATCCTGAAGATGGAAGGGCTTGCCCTTCGGGATCAGGTATTCGACCGGCTCGACACCGTCTTCAGCAGGCTCGATCAGAACGCGACGCTTGTTCTTGTAGTCGCGACCGAAGCGTATCGTACCATCGATCTCAGCGATGATGGCGTGATCCTTCGGACGACGTGCTTCGAACAGTTCGGCAACGCGCGGCAGACCACCGGTGATGTCCTTGGTCTTGGCGCTTTCCAGCGGCGAACGTGCAAGCACGTCACCCTGCGACACCTTCGTACCCGGTTCGACCGAAAGAATGGCGTCAACCGAAAGCATGAAGCGGGCGTCACCACCACGCGACAGCTTCATGACCGCGCCGTTCTTGTCCTTGATGACGATCGCCGGCTTCAGGTCCGTACCGCGCGGCGTCGAACGCCAATCGATAACCTGACGCTTGGTGATGCCGGTGGACTCGTCGGTCGCTTCGAGCACCGAGATGCCGTCGACGACGTCTTCGAAGTGAACGGTACCTTCCACTTCCGTCATCATCGGACGGGTGTAGGGATCCCACTCGGCGAGACGCTGACCGCGCTTCACCTTGTCACCGTCGTCGACAAAGATCTTCGAACCGTAGGCGACACGCTGCGAGGAGCGCTCCACACCACGCTCGTCCAGGATCTGGACGGCCATGTTGCGGCCCATGGCGACGAGAACGCCGTCAGAGTTGCGCAGCATGTTGCGGTTCTTGATCTGCACCGTGCCTTCGTAGGACGCTTCCAGGAACGACTGGTCGACCACGGTCGCCGTACCGCCCAGGTGGAAGGTACGCATGGTGAGCTGGGTGCCCGGTTCACCGATCGACTGTGCGGCGATAACGCCAACCGCTTCACCCATGTTGACCGGCGTACCACGTGCCAGGTCGCGGCCGTAGCAGACGCCGCAAACGCCCGTCTGGATTTCGCAGGTCAGCGCCGAACGGATACGGATCGACTGGATGCCAGCCTTCTCGATCTCGATGACGTCGGGTTCAAGGATCATCCGGCCGGCGTCGACGATGCGAGCGCCCGTGACCGGGTGATCGATGTCGTCCAGAGCCGTACGGCCAAGAATACGAGCGCCAAGCGAAGCCACAACCTGACCGGCATCGACGATCGCCGTCATGGTGAGGCCGTTCTCGGTGCCGCAATCGACGGAGTTGACGATGCAGTCCTGCGCCACGTCGACGAGACGACGGGTCAGGTAACCGGAGTTCGCGGTCTTCAAGGCGGTGTCGGCCAGACCCTTACGGGCACCGTGGGTCGAGTTGAAGTACTCGTTAACGGTGAGGCCTTCCTTGAAGTTCGAGATGATCGGCGTCTCGATGATTTCACCCGACGGCTTGGCCATCAGGCCGCGCATGCCGCCCAGCTGACGCATCTGGTTCGGAGAACCACGGGCGCCGGAGTGCGACATCATGTAGATCGAGTTCATCGGCTTCTGACGGCCGTTGTCGTCGAACTCCACAGCCTTAATGCGGGCCATCATTTCGTCGGCGACCTTTTCGGTCGCCTTACCCCAGGCGTCGACAACCTTGTTGTACTTTTCGCCCTGGGTGATGAGGCCGTCATTGTACTGCTGCTCGTATTCCTTCACGAGCGCTTCAGTATCGCCGACGATCTTCACCTTGGTGTCCGGAATGACCATGTCGTCCTTGCCGAACGAAATGCCGGCGCGGCACGCATGGGCAAAGCCGAGCTGCATGATGCGGTCGCAGAAGATGACCGTGTCTTTCTGACCGCAGTGACGGTAGACCGTGTCGATCATCTTGGAGATGTTCTTCTTGGTCATTTCCTGGTTGCAGGTCTCGAACGGCACGTTGACGTTGCGCGGCAGCAATTCGCCGATGATCATGCGGCCAGGCGTGGTTTCGTAGATCTTCGAAACCGGGTTGCCCTCGGCGTCGACGGTCTTGAAGCGGCCACGGATCTTGGCGTGCAGCGTCACGGCCTTGGTTTCGAGCGCGTGATGCAGCTCGCCCATGTCCGAGAACGCCATGCCTTCGCCCGGCTCGTTCTGGTTCAGGATCGACAGATAGTAGAGACCCAGAACCATGTCCTGCGACGGAACGATGATCGGCGCGCCGTTAGCCGGGTGCAGAATGTTGTTCGTCGACATCATCAGCACGCGTGCTTCGAGCTGCGCTTCGAGCGACAGCGGCACGTGAACGGCCATCTGGTCACCGTCGAAGTCGGCGTTGAAGGCCGTGCAGACGAGCGGGTGCAGCTGGATCGCCTTGCCTTCGACCAGGGTCGGTTCGAAGGCCTGGATGCCCAGCCGGTGCAGCGTCGGTGCGCGGTTCAACAGAACCGGATGTTCGCGGATGACCTCGTCGAGGATATCCCAGACTTCAGGCTTTTCCTTTTCGACGAGCTTCTTGGCCTGCTTGACGGTCGAGGAATAACCCTTGGCGTCGAGACGGGCGTAGATGAACGGCTTGAACAGCTCGAGCGCCATCTTCTTCGGAAGGCCGCACTGGTGCAGCTTCAGTTCCGGACCGGTCACGATAACCGAGCGGCCGGAATAGTCGACGCGCTTGCCGAGCAGGTTCTGACGGAAGCGGCCCTGCTTGCCCTTGAGCATGTCGGACAGCGACTTCAGCGGACGCTTGTTGGCGCCGGTGATGACGCGACCGCGGCGGCCGTTGTCGAACAGCGCGTCCACGGATTCCTGCAGCATGCGCTTTTCGTTGCGGATGATGATGCCCGGAGCACGCAGCTCGATCAGACGCTTCAGACGGTTGTTGCGGTTGATCACACGACGATAGAGATCGTTCAGATCCGACGTCGCGAAACGGCCACCGTCGAGCGGCACGAGCGGGCGCAGGTCCGGCGGGATCACCGGAACGACCTTCATGATCATCCATTCCGGACGGTTGCCGGATTCCATGAAGTTCTCGACGATCTTCAGCCGCTTCATCAGCTTCTTCTGCTTCAGATCCGAGGTGGTCTCGGCCAGTTCCGAACGCAGATCGCCGGCGATCTTTTCGAGGTTCATCGAAGCGAGCATTTCATAGATCGCTTCAGCACCGATCATCGCGGTGAACTGATCTTCGCCGAACTCATCGACGGCGAGCATGTAGTCTTCTTCGCTGAGAAGCTGGTTTTCCTTCAGCGATGTCAGACCAGGCTCGGTGACGATGTAATTTTCGAAGTACAGAACGCGTTCGACATCCTTCAGCGTCATGTCGAGCAGCGTCGAAATGCGTGATGGCAGCGACTTCAGGAACCAGATGTGGGCAACGGGAGCAGCGAGCTCGATGTGGCCCATGCGCTCACGGCGAACGCGCGACAGCGTCACTTCGACGCCGCACTTTTCGCAGATGATGCCCTTGTACTTCATACGCTTGTACTTGCCGCACAGGCATTCGTAATCCTTGATCGGACCGAAGATACGGGCGCAGAAAAGACCATCGCGTTCCGGCTTGAACGTGCGGTAGTTGATCGTCTCCGGCTTCTTGATCTCACCGTAAGACCAGGAAAGAATCTTCTCCGGCGAGGCGATCGAAATCCGGATGGAATCGAAAGTCTGTGCAGGCACCTGCGGATTGAAAAGATTCATGACCTCTTGGTTCATGCCTGTCTCCTTTACGGGCTTAACGCCCTGAGCTTGGCGAGGGTGCCGACAAATCCCGGGCGCCGGCCCCTGCCCCATAAACAGCTAAAACCGCATCTGATGCGGCCCCGTTCCTCTCGCTTGCCAATGAAGCCTTGCGGAGGAAGCGGTGCGCGCCGCGATGCGGCACGCACCTTGATGTTTCTTATTCGGCTGCGTCAGGCAGCTGTGCTGCACCGAGTTCGTCGACCTTGGTGTTCTCGAGTTCAACCGACAGGCCCAGCGAGCGCATTTCCTTGACGAGAACGTTGAAGCTCTCCGGAATGCCCGCTTCGAAGGTGTCGTCGCCACGGACGATCGCTTCGTAGACCTTCGTACGACCTGCCACGTCGTCCGACTTCACCGTCAGCATTTCCTGCAGGGTGTAGGCGGCGCCGTAGGCTTCGAGAGCCCAGACTTCCATTTCCCCGAAGCGCTGACCGCCGAACTGCGCCTTGCCGCCCAGCGGCTGCTGGGTAACGAGCGAGTAAGGACCGATCGAACGGGCGTGGATCTTGTCGTCGACAAGGTGGTTCAGCTTCAGCATGTAGATGTAGCCGACGGTCACCTGGCGGTCGAACTGATCGCCGGTACGGCCATCATAAAGCGTCGACTGACCGGTTACCTTCAAGCCCGCCTGCTCCAGCATCTCGTTAACGTCGGCTTCGACAGCACCGTCGAAGACCGGCGTTGCGATCGAAACGCCGCGACGGGTCTGCTCGGCAAGCCGTACGATCGACGCGTCGTCGTACTGCTTGATCGGCTCACCCTTCGGACCCGACCCGATGACGCTGTCGATGGTGTCGCGCAGCGGCTGGATATCGGCACCTGCCTTGTAGGCATCAAGCATCGCACCGATCTTCTTGCCCATGCCGGCGCAAGCCCAGCCAAGATGGGTTTCGAGGATTTGGCCGACGTTCATGCGCGAAGGCACGCCGAGCGGGTTCAGAACGACGTCGACGTGCGTACCATCTTCCAGGAACGGCATGTCTTCGATCGGCACGATGCGCGACACCACACCCTTGTTGCCGTGACGGCCGGCCATCTTGTCGCCCGGCTGGATCTTGCGCTTAACCGCGACGAAGACCTTGACCATCTTCATGACGCCCGGCGGCATTTCATCGCCGCGCTGGACCTTTTCGACCTTGTCCATGAAGCGCTGCTCAAGGCGCGACTTGGATTCGTCGTACTGGGCGCGAAGCGCTTCGATCTCGCCCTGAGCCTTTTCGTCTTCGATGGCAAACATCCACCACTGCGAGCGGGGATATTCGCTGACGACGAGGTTGGACAGCTCAGTGCCCTTCTTGAAGCCCTTCGGACCTGCAACCGCGGTGTGGCCGCGCAGCATGTCGACGAGACGTGCGTAGACGTTGCGATCGAGGATCGCCTGTTCGTCGTCGCGGTCCTTGGCCAGGCGTTCGATTTCCTCACGCTCGATCGCCATCGCGCGCTCGTCCTTCTCAACGCCGTGGCGATTGAAGACGCGAACTTCGACGACGGTGCCGAACGTGCCCGGAGGCATGCGCATGGACGTGTCGCGGACGTCGGAAGCCTTTTCACCGAAGATGGCGCGCAGAAGCTTTTCTTCCGGCGTCATCGGGCTTTCGCCCTTCGGCGTGATCTTGCCGACCAGGATATCGCCCGGCTGAACTTCAGCACCGATGTAGACGATGCCGGCTTCGTCGAGATTACGCAGCGCTTCTTCCGAAACGTTCGGAATGTCGCGGGTAATTTCTTCCGGGCCCAGCTTGGTATCACGCGCCATCACTTCGAACTCTTCGATGTGAATGGAGGTGAACACGTCGTCGCGCACGATGCGTTCGGACAGCAGGATCGAGTCTTCGTAGTTGTAGCCGTTCCACGGCATGAACGCGACGAGCGCGTTGCGGCCGAGCGCCAGATCGCCGAGATCGGTCGATGGACCGTCAGCGATGATGTCGCCCTTGTTCAGGATGTCACCGACGGTGACCAGCGGACGCTGGTTGACGCAGGTGTTCTGGTTCGAACGCTGGAACTTCTGCAGGCGGTAGATATCGACGCCCGACTTCGACGGATCGAGGTCTTCGGTGGCGCGGATAACGATACGGGTCGCATCGACCTGGTCGACGACACCGCCACGGCGGGCTGCGATAGCAGCGCCGGAGTCGCGGGCAACGACCGGTTCCATGCCGGTACCGACGAACGGAGCTTCGGCGCGCAGCAAAGGCACGGCCTGACGCTGCATGTTCGAGCCCATCAGTGCGCGGTTGGCGTCATCGTTCTCAAGGAACGGGATGAGCGCCGCGGCGACCGAAACGAGCTGCTTCGGCGAAACGTCCATCAGGTTGATGTTGTCGCGCGGTGCCAGCATAACTTCGCCGGCATGGCGGCAAACGACGAATTCTTCCGAGAACGAACCATCGCTCTCGAGAACCGAGTTTGCCTGGGCGACGTGGTACTTCGCTTCTTCCATCGCCGAGAGATAGACGACGTCGTTCGTCACCTTGCCGTCAACGATCTTGCGGTACGGGCTTTCGATGAAGCCGTACTTGTTGACGCGGGCAAAGGTTGCAAGCGAGTTGATCAGACCGATGTTCGGGCCTTCCGGCGTTTCAATCGGGCAGATACGGCCGTAGTGCGTCGGATGAACGTCGCGGACTTCGAAGCCTGCGCGCTCGCGGGTCAGACCACCCGGGCCAAGTGCCGAAAGACGACGCTTGTGGGTGATTTCCGAAAGCGGGTTCACCTGGTCCATGAACTGCGACAGCTGCGAGGAGCCGAAGAATTCGCGGACGGCTGCGGCAGCCGGCTTTGCGTTGATCAGGTCCTGCGGCATGACGGTGTCGATTTCGATCGACGACATGCGTTCCTTGATCGCGCGCTCCATGCGCAAGAGACCGAGGCGGTACTGGTTTTCCATCAACTCGCCGACCGAACGAACACGGCGGTTGCCGAGGTTGTCGATGTCGTCGATTTCGCCCTTGCCGTCACGCAGCTCGACCAGCATCTTGACGACAGCCAGGATGTCTTCCTTGCGCAGGATACGGACGGTATCCGCCACTTCAAGGTCGAGGCGCATGTTCATCTTCACGCGGCCGACGGCCGAGAGGTCGTAACGCTCGGCATCGAAGAACAGCGTGTTGAACATGGCTTCCGCGGAATCCATGGTCGGCGGTTCGCCCGGACGCATCACGCGGTAGATATCGAACAGAGCGTCCTGACGGTTCTCGTTCTTGTCCACGGTCAACGTGTTGCGGATGTAGGCGCCGACATTGATATGGTCGATGTCGAGAACCGGGATTTCGTCGAAGCCGGCCGACAGAATGACGGGAAGCGTCTTCTCGTCGATCTCGTCGCCTGCTTCAAGGTAGATTTCACCGGTCGCGAAGTTGACGATGTCTTCGGCAAGGTAGTTGCCATACAGGTCGTCGTCGGTCGCCTTGAGGGCCTTCAGGCCCTTTTCCTGCAACTGGCGCAGCAGGCGCGGCGTCAGCTTCTTCCCACCTTCGACAACCACTTCGCCGGTGTCGGCGTCGATCATGTCGGTGATGACCTTCTGGCCCTTCAGTGCGTCCGGCTGGAACGGCACGCGCCAGCCTTCGCCGTCGCGCTGGTAAAGCGACTTCGTGTAGAAGGTGTCGAGGATTTCCTCGCCGTCCATGCCAAGTGCCATCAGCAGCGAAGATACGGGGATCTTGCGGCGGCGGTCGATACGGGCGTGGACGATGTCCTTGGCGTCGAACTCGATGTCGAGCCAGGAACCGCGATACGGAATCACGCGGGCAGCGAAGAGCAGCTTGCCGGAAGAATGGCTCTTGCCCTTGTCGTGATCGAAGAACACGCCCGGGGAACGGTGCATCTGCGAAACGATGACGCGCTCGGTGCCGTTGACGATGAAGGTACCGTTGTCGGTCATGAGCGGCATGTCGCCCATGTAGACGTTCTGTTCCTTGATGTCCTTGATCGACTTCGCGCCGGTATCCTCGTCAATATCGAATACGATCAGGCGGAGCGTCACCTTGAGAGGCGCCGCGTAGGTCAGATCGCGCTGACGGCATTCTTCGACGTCGAACTTCGGCTGTTCGAATTCGTAGGATACGAACTCGAGCATCGAAGCGCCGGAGAAATCCTTGATCGGGAAAACCGATTTGAAAACGGCTTGAAGGCCCTCATCAGGGCGTCCGCCCTTGGGCTCTTCAACCATAAGAAACTGGTCGTAGGATGCCTTCTGAACCTCGATGAGGTTCGGCATCTCCGCGACTTCTGGAATTTTACCAAAAAACTTGCGTACGCGCCTGCGACCGTTAAACGAAAGGGTCTGAGCCATCGTCGCTCCTTGTCAATCTTGCATCCGGGCCTGCAACGGACGGGAACCGATGGCCAGTCGACCCCGTCAATCAATGAGTAGTTCAATCTCGTCTAACTTGCGGAACACGCCCAGCGCGGATTGCTGTGCTGAATTCCGGTCGAGACCATCCTCTTGAAGAACCCATTACCCAAAGGCCGTTTTGCGACAGGCTTTTGGGTAATATGTTCTAAAAACGGTCAAAGAGAGGCGGCCGGAATGGCCACCTCCCCTTGCAAAATGCCGAATTACTTGACGTCAACCTTGGCGCCAGCTTCTTCGAGCTTCTTCTTGAGGTCAGCAGCTTCAGCCTTGGAAACGGCTTCCTTGACCGGCTTCGGAGCGCCTTCGACCAGGTCCTTGGCTTCCTTGAGGCCGAGACCGGTGATAGCGCGGACTTCCTTGATGACGTTGATCTTGTTGGCGCCAGCGTCAACGAGGATAACGTCAAACTCGGTCTTTTCTTCTTCGACCGGAGCAGCAGCGCCGGCGCCGCCAGCAGCAGCAACAGCTACCGGAGCAGCTGCAGAAACGCCCCACTTCTCTTCGAGCAGCTTGGAAAGCTCAGCAGCTTCCAGGACGGTCAGCGAGGAGAGGTCTTCAACGATCTTTGCGAGATCAGCCATTTTACTTTTCCTTTTGTTCGGTTCGAACTGGTTTTAAATACAACAGCGAAAATCCGCCTTAGGCGGCTTCGTCCTTCTTGGCATAGGCGGCGAACACGCGGGCAAGCTGGCTTGCCGGTGCTGCAACAACCGTAGCGACGCGAGTTGCCGGGGCATTGAGAAGGCCCAGCAGCTTTGCGCGCAGCTCGTCCAGCGAAGGCAGGGTCGCAAGCGACTTGACTGCATCGGCGGTGAGCGTGGTTGTTCCCATGGCGCCACCCAGAACAACGAGCTTGTCGTTGGTCTTGGCGAAATCCATGACGACCTTAGGAGCCGTGATCGGGTCTTGGCTGAATGCGATCAGCGTCTGACCCTTGAAGAGATTCGTCATCCCTTCCGACTCGGTGCCCTGAAGAGCGATCTTGGCCAGGCGGTTTTTCGCGACTTTGACGGTGCCGCCAGCAGCGCGCATCTTCGAACGGAAGTCGTTCATCTGCGCAACTGTGACACCAGCATAGTGGGCCACGACAACCGAACCGGAAGCCTTGAAGACTTCGTTCAGCTCCGTGACGAATTCGCGTTTTTCCGCTCTTTCCACTGTCTGTCTCCAGTTGACAGGGTTGCATGAACTGCAGCCCCTGCCGGGTTTGCCTTTGTCACCAGGGATCGTCAAAAGAAGATCCCAAGTAACGCTTGAGGATCCTGTCCCTTGGCGTTCCCGGAAAGCCGGGTCTGACACAAGGCAAGCGAGGCTCGAACCGAATTTCGACGCCTCCGGCGTCATTGCGAAATTCAGATCTTACCCGTCTCATGCAGGCCGAAGTGATTAAGGTAAAACCACCCGCAATCTCGGACAGGAGTTCCGGATCGAGATCCGGATTTCCGGCCCCGAAGAGCCGGAAATTCTTTCTCGGGCCGAAGCCCGAAATTTGTTAGGCGACGCTGAGCGTTGCCGGGTCGATCTTCAGGCCCGGGCCCATGGTCGACGAAATCGCTACGCGCTTGACGTAGTTGCCCTTGGCGCCGGCCGGCTTGGCCTTGACGACCGCGTCAGCGAAGGCGCGGATGTTTTCTTCCAGAGCCTTGGCGTCGAACGAAGCCTTGCCGATACCGGCGTGGATGATACCAGCCTTCTCGACGCGGAACTCGACGGCACCGCCCTTGGATGCCTTGACGGCACCGGCAACGTCCATGGTGACCGTTCCGACTTTCGGGTTCGGCATCATGCCGCGCGGGCCGAGTACCTTACCGAGGCGGCCGACGAGCGGCATCATGTCCGGGGTCGCGATGCAGCGATCGAAGTCGATCTTGCCGCCCTGAACGATTTCGACCAGTTCTTCAGCGCCGACGATGTCTGCACCGGCGGCCTTGGCTTCATCAGCCTTGGCGCCTCGTGCGAACACGGCAACGCGAACCGAGCGGCCCGTGCCGTTCGGCAGGTTGACGACGCCGCGAACCATCTGGTCGGCGTGGCGCGGGTCAACGCCGAGGTTCATCGCGACTTCAACAGTCTCGTCGAACTTGGCAGTTGCACGTTCCTTGACCAGCGAAACGGCTTCGGTGAGGCCGTAGATCTTCGTCGGGTCGATGCCCTCGCGGGACTTCTGTACACGCTTTGCAATCTTCGCCATGGTCTTAGCCCGCCACTTCCAGGCCCATGGAGCGGGCAGAGCCCTCGACCATTGCCATTGCGCCTTCGATATCGGCCGCGTTGAGGTCCTTCATCTTGGCCTCTGCGATCGTGCGGATCTGAGCCTTGGTGATCGAGCCAGCCTTGGCCTTGCCCGGGGTCTTCGAACCGGACGTGATCTTGGATTCACGCTTCAGGAAGTAGCTGACCGGCGGCTGCTTCATGACGAAGGTGAACGACTTGTCCTGGTAATAGGTGATGACGACCGGGATCGGCATACCCTTTTCCATTTCCTGCGTGGCGGCATTGAACGCCTTGCAGAATTCCATGATGTTAATGCCACGCTGACCGAGTGCAGGACCGATCGGCGGGGACGGATTGGCCGACCCTGCCTTCACCTGCAGCTTGAGCTGGCCTGCAACTTTCTTAGCCATTTCTCTCTGCCTCTCATTGCCTCATTTCGACGGATCGAAAGGAGGAACTGTTGCGCCGGTTTCCCGGCATTCTGCCGATCAGGGATCGGCGGCTGCGGTTGCGTGGTACGGACCCTTCGACCCGGCTAAGGCCGACGTCCTTCCACGCGCATGCGGATTTCTCCGCCAGGGCAGGCCTGGACGACCCACCCAATCTTTCTTGATCTTCTCAGACCTTCTCGACCTGGCCGTATTCCAGTTCGACCGGGGTCGCACGGCCAAAGATCGAAACCTCGACCTTTAGGCGCGACCGCTCCTCGTCGACATCCTGAACGATGCCGTTGAACGAGGCGAACGGACCATCCGAGACGCGAACCTGCTCGCCAATCTCAAAGGAGACGGACGGCTTCGGACGCTCGACGCCGTCCTGGACCTGGCCGAGGATACGATCGGCCTCATGGTCCGGAATCGGAACCGGCTTGCTGTCGGTCCCGAGGAAACCGGTAACCTTCGGCGTATTCTTGATGAGGTGATAGGCCTCATCCGTCAGGTTGGCGCGCACCAGGACATAACCCGGAAAGAACTTGCGCTCAGCATCAACCTTGCGGCCACGACGAACTTCGACGACCTTTTCGGTCGGAACGAGGATCTTTTCGAACAGGTGCCCAAGGCCCTTTTGCTTGGCCTTTTCCTCGATCGATTCAGCCACCTTCTTTTCGAAATTCGAATAGGCGTGAACAATGTACCAGCGTGCAGCCATGCTACCCTCCACCCAATCAAACGCCAGCGTTGAGGACTAGGCCGATCAGCCAACCCATCAACTGGTCCGCAGCGAAGAAGAAGGCAGCGGCAAAAAAGACCATGACAAAAACCATCAGCGTCGAGATCATCGTCTCGCGCCTGGAGGGCCAAGTTACTTTCGACGCCTCTGAGCGAACCTGCTGCAGAAACGTAAACGGATTCGTTTTGGATGCCATGTAATGCTCACGCCATTACGGCGCGTAAAGCCGATGAATCAGCCCCACGCACCGCGTGTCTGTTTGGACCCTACATAAAGACCGATTCCACAAATCACAAGAGGCATTCGGTCTTTTCTGTGAATTTCGATGGTCGGCCTATCCGACCTCCCTCTACCCTACTCGGCTTTCAGCCGCTTGCAAAGGTCGAAGGCAATGGCAGGGGCAGCCGGGCTTGAACCGACGACCTGCGGTTTTGGAGACCGCCGCTCTACCAACTGAGCTATACCCCTAGATCGCTCCGGTCGGTCATTCTCGAACCGGTCCGTGCATCAAGTCAGCGGCTTATTATTCAGTTTATCGGGCGATGACAAGCGTCTTTGACGGAAAAGATTCAAATTCTTGTGGCAAAAAGTGCGACGGCGCGCGACGCGCCTTTTCACTCTGCGCCGCATCGTCCGTCGCGCGCGATGCGCGCCGGGCTCTCCCACAGTCTCGGCAGTGTTGCGACCGCACTGAGATGTGCGCAAAGGGCCACACGCGTCGAGCCGCCGGCTTGGCTTTGCCCCGCGGCAGGCGCCCGCCACCATGCCCCGCGACGGGCCGCGTCATGCCTTGCATCACACTGGACACGCATCGGCGCAAGGGTCAGGCCTCCCTGCTGCCCCGAACCTGGCAAAAGGCTCACCCTCAACGAAAAAACCCCGCTGTTTCCAGCGGGGCCTTTTGAACCGAAGTAATCCGTGGATTACTCGACGATCGAAGCGACGATGCCGGCGCCGACGGTACGGCCGCCTTCGCGGATAGCGAAGCGCAGCTTTTCTTCCATCGCGATCGGAACGATCAGCTCAACGGCAACGGTGAC
>NZ_MBST01000049.1:0-23494 GCF_001695865.1 Ensifer sp. LC384 | reverse complement strand
TGGCGACGGTTCAAGCCGCTATAGCCCGAAAGGGCCGCCCGTGTCGCAGTGCTGACGCGGACACGCTTCCAATGTTTACAGATACTTAGAGAAGGAGTGCACAATGACTCAGGTCCGGCCGGGCTGCGGATCGCGTTTTCGACCAGGTTTGAATCGATGTCGACGCAGCCGTCATCGAGGAAGAGCCGGAAGCCATCCTGGCGTTTGAGCATATAGGCCATAGCCTGACCGAGGTCGGACTTGCGCGAGACGCGCGCGGCTTGAGCGGACAGCCAGGTGAAGAACTCATCCACCAATGGGCGGGACAGGTGTTGGCGGATATCCCGGCGATATTCGGGATCACGGCCTCGGATGCCGTCTTCAATCTTGTAAAGAGCGGCGATACGTAACAACGCCTCGTCGACGATGGGCGAACCCTTCTTCGGCTTGGCCTTGATCAGTTTTCTGCGGCCATGCGCCCAGCAGAAGGCCAGCTTCAACGGATCGCCGCCCGTGCGGTCCGGCGTGGCGAGGTGCGAGTAGCCACCATAGGCATCGACCTGGATCGTGCCGTTGAAGCCGTCGAGGATTTCTGCGGCATATTCGCCTTTACGCCCAGGCCGGTAGTGGAAGACCACGCCAGTCGGCGCAGAGCCATTCCAGCCGCGATCGTCGCGCAGAACCGCCCAGAGATAGCCAGTTTTGGTCTTGCCGCCTCCCGGATCCAACACCGGGGCCGTGGTCTCGTCGACATAAAGTCTTGAGCTGCCCTGTTTCAGGATCATGGCCATGTGGTCTACCACCGGCGCGATCGCAGCACCCGTCCTGCCCATCCAATCTGCCAGGACCGTGCGGTCGATCGGCACTCCGTGCCGGGCCATGACTGTCGCCTGACGGTTGAGCGGCATATGTTCGGAATGCTTGGACACGGCGATCTGCGCCAACAGGGCTTCGGTCGGCCAGCTACCTTCCAGCAAATGCGCCGGCGCTCTGGCCTGAACCACGCCCGTGCGGCCCTTGGGACACGCGTATTTCGGGCGGATCGTGACGATCACCTGATAGCAAGCCGGAATTTGATCGAGCCGTTCCGTCCGATCTTCGCCGATCCGAACCATGTTGCCGCAACCACAGGGGCAAGCGATGCTGTCGGGCTCGATCACCCGCTCGACCCGCGGCAGGTGCTCAGGCAGCGCGCGCGTCTTGCGCTGTTTGCGAGGGACGTCCTTCCCGATATCGGGTCCGCTCGCCGCGATCTTTTCCTCGACGAAGGCGATCTGGGCCTGTGTTTCGGCAATGGCCGTCTCCAGGTCCTCCAGCGCCAGTTCCATCTGCGTTGGATCCAGCTTTTCCGATTTCGGCCCGAACTTCGTACGCCGGTAGTCCTGAACCTGGCCCTCAAGCTTCTCGATCAGTTCCTTTAGCTCGGTGATGACGGCGTCCTTTTCGGCCACCACCGCCTGCTCATGCTGACGTGCCGCACGTTCGACCGACAGCTCGAATTGCACCGCCGCAAAGGCGTTCAATACCTCGGGAGGAAGGTCCGGAAACTGGCTGAGATCGATCGGCTGCGACATGCGTCTTCATAGCAAATCGAAGCAGAAAAACCCAACAAAACAACGCCAAAACCGAACCGGTGAGTCATCCTGCCGCAGTTGGCGGTGCCACCCGCCGCGCCATCACTCGTCGCCAATCGAGCCCTTCGAACAACGCTTCAAACTGCGCACGTGACAGCCGCATCGTTCCATCCTGCACCTTGGGCCATGCAAAGCTGCCCTGTTCCAAGATTTTGTAGGTCAGCACCATTCCGGTGCCATCCCATACCAGGATTTTCAAACGATCCCCGCGCTTCGACCGGAAGACTACGGTGACCCCGGAATGCGGATCAAGCTTCAACTCGGTCTGCACCATCAAGGCCAGCGCCTGATGGCCACAGCGGAAGTCCACCGGCCGCGTCGCGATCAGGATCGGTAAGCGTTGGCCCGCGACGATCATGCTGTCCCTCGCATCGCCCGCACCAAGGCCGCAACCCGATCAACCGGCACATCGCCGGGAACCCTCACCACGAGGTCTGCGCCTATTTCTACTGTCATAATCCCTGAAGTGATCTCGACCAGCTCCGGAACCGGCGATGCATCGGCAGCCTCCTTCGGTTCCGTTGCGATCGCCAGCGGCACAAAGGCAGGTTCGATAGACCCGTCCTCAATGGCTGGCATTAGTTCGGCAGGCAGCGCCAGAAGACCCTGACGTGCTTGTCGTCGCCAGCAAGAAAGCTGATGCGCAACGAGATCATGACGACGCGCAACGTCAGCGACCCTAACTCCAGGCTGAAGGCTCTCCGCAACAATCCGCGCCTTCACAGCATTGGGCCATCGCCGGTTTCCACGACGTGGCTCGACAATTTCACAGCGCCCAACAAATCCCTCACCATCTGCCATGCCAAATCTCCAGCTCTTGCCGAAAACCTTGTGGCAGATACCTCAATGCTCAGAAACACACGGAATCAATGGGATGTAGGCGGCGCATACATTGCTGTGATGGCTTTGTTGACTTCTTCGCGCCGGAGATAACCTTCAAACTGTATGCGCTCTGCTCGTGTCAGAAGGTCGGGTTTGACCGTGGAAGCGCCCATCGACCGACGGATATCGCGCATTGATTTGCCGACGGCATCCAGAAACGCGCCGCTCGCATTTTCCATCAGATGCCAGCGATCGGCGACTTGCATTGCCTTCGGCAAAGCGCGTGCCGCCGCCTCGCCGTAACCACCGCCGCGATCTCGCGACACAACCGCTATGACTGGATGTGCTGCAAGCCACGCCTCCGCCGTTGCCATTTCGCGGTCGGAAACTGTTCCATGAATAGGGCGATGGAGTTCTTTGGTGCGCCGATGGCGCTGCTCATCAACGCTTTGACGTAGGGCCTATTGAAGACAAGCTATCTTTGTCGAATGAAATCCGACAGCGATTGCATGGCATGGCAGGTATGCATCCGAGGAAGACCGAGGAAGGCCGCGGGATAAGGTCTCGCGCGTGAAGTTGGCCTAAGATAGCCTTGCACGCGGGTTCAAGGGAGCTTTTTTATGATGCGCCGTCGGCGTCCCTGCGGGCTTCAATGATGTATTTGAGGTTGTCGATGCCATCTTCGGTGAAGAGGACAATGTGCTCGGTCAGTTCAGACGCTGGGAAGTTGTCGTAGGCACTCAGGCAGCCGTCTTCCGAGAACATTTCGATGGAGCACTCGTGCAGGAAGTCCTCGTCTTCACCAAGCATTTCGGCCACGTATTTCAACGTGTACAGAGTCGAGTTGCGATATCCCATTCGTCGATCCCTTTTTCTGTCAGGCGGCCTGCTGAGAAGCCAGGTTCTCGGCCTGCCGTAGTCTTTTCCATTCCCAGGGCAGTAGTTCATGCAGGCGGGAGACGGGAAGATCGGCGATGCGGGCGAACACATCGGCGAGCCACGCCTTTGGGTCGACGTCGTTGAGACGGCAGGTCGTGATGACGGTGAGCATGACGGCGGCACGATCGGCCCCACGCTGAGAACCGGCGAAGGTCCAGTTTCGACGCCCGAGTGCAATTCCCCTCAGCGCGCGCTCGGCGGCATTGTTCGTGAGACAAATCCGGCCATCTTCCAGGAAACGGGCAAAACCATCCCAGCGCTTCAGCATGTAATCGATCGGCTCGACGACCTCGGACGATTTGCTGAGCGTGGCGCGCTCCCGTTTCAACCACTCGTACATGTCATCGAACAGCGGCTTGCTCTTTTCCTGCCGCGCGGCCAGTCGTTCTTCGGCGCTCAATCCATTGATCTGGCGCTCGATCTCGAACAGCGCATCGTACCGTTGGACGGCCTCCAGGGCGATCGGCGAGATCGGCTTGCCTTTGCGTTTGCGGTCACGGGCCCTTTTCTGGATATCGGCCAGTTCAAAGAATTTGCGCCGCGCATGCGCATGACAAAAGGCAAAGGTGATCGGCACTGCTTTCTTCTCGGCGACACTGAGCGGCTCGAAACCATTGTAGCAATCACTCTGCAGAATGCCGCCATACCCGGCCAGGTGTTTCTGCGGGTGCTCGCCGCGACGGTCGCTCGAAGCATAGTAGATTGCCGCCGGCGCCGCCGCTCCGCCGTAGGGTCGGTCATCGCAAACGTAGGTCCATATTCGCCCGGTCGTGCATTTGTCTTTGGCCTGGATGGGAATGGTGGTGTCGTCGCCGTGAAGCCGCTCGGCCGCAAAGACATGCTTCTCGATCAGATCAAAGATCGGCAGGAGCGCGGCTGTTCCATACCCGACCTGGTCGGCCAGCGTCGAGGTCGAAAGCTCGATGCCCTCGCATTTGAACCGGGTGCTCTGGCGGTTCAGCGGGCTATGCATTCCAAACTTGTCAAAGAGGATCGTCGCCAGCAGATGAGGGCCGATGAAGCCGCGCGGCGTGGCATGGAACGGCGCCGGCGGCTGGCTGATCGCCTCGCAGTCACGGCAGGTAAATTTCTCCCGCACCGTCTCGATCACTTTGAACCGGCGCGGAACCTCCTCGAGCGTCTCGGTGATGTCCTCGCCCAGCTTCGACAGGCGCGAGCCACCGCAACAAGCACAAGCGGTGGGAGGATCGATCACCACGCGCTCACGCTCGATATTCTCCGGCCAGGGCTTTCGCACCGGCCGTTTGCGCGTGAACGAACGCACGCTTGAGGTCCTGGCGGCCGCAGCCTGCGCTGCAACCTCATCCTCCGTCGCCGCCATCACCAGCTCTTCGAGCTGCAATTCCATCTGATCGATCAGGCGCGCCGTGCGCTCGGATCTCTGGCCGCGCAGTTCGCGCTTCAGCTTTTCGATCGCCAGCTCCAGGCTGGCGATCAGGGCTTCGCTGTCCGACAACATGGCCTGCACATTGGCGGCTTGCGCCACCGCAATGTCCCGCTCGGCGACGACGGTATCGCGCTCGGCGACAACGACATCGCGTTCAGCCCGTAACATCTCACGCTCGGAAAGCAGCGCCAGATAGGCGCTCGCAAGGTCCGCAGGAAGATCGGAAGGCTTCGAATTCATGAAGCCATTCGATCAGATTCTCCCTGTATTTTCAATGTAATAATGCTATCCGACCCGTGTCGGACGCCAGGTTTCCTGCGGATTGCGCCAGTCGATCCCGGACAGCAAATACGACAGTTGCGCCGGTGAGATCGCAACCGCGCCGCCCTCCACATTCGGCCAGATAAACCGGCCCTTCTCCAGCCGACGGGTAAAAAGGCAGGCGCCCAGACCATCATGCCAGATGATCTTCAAAATATCCGATCTGCGCCCCCTGAAGACGAAGAGATGCCCTGACAACGGATCATGCTTCAGAACCTCCTGCACCCGAAGCGCCAGAGAGGGAAAGCCACAGCGCATGTCCGTATACCCCGTCGAAAGCCAGACCTTGACGCCTGTTCCCATCGGAAACGGGTTCATCGCAACGTCTCCAGCCCTCGGACAATCCGCAGCAGCACCTCAACGTCGACATCGCGGTCCACGATCACACGGCGACCATTCGCGCTGACAACCTCCATCCGGCCGGCGTTCGGCAATGACCCTGCTGCCGGCTCTATCTCCGGAACAAGCAGCGCCGGGACAAAGCCGCCGACAGGCGACGCAACATCCCGTTGCCACGCTCGTGCGAGCCGGCGCCATTCATATAACTGCGAACGCGATATTCCATGTCGCCGCGCCGTCGTCGCACACAAGCCAGGTTCCGAATAACTCTCAGCGACAATCTGCAGCTTCATCTCTTTGCTGAAGCGTCGCCGCCGGCCGCTATCGATAATCTCAAGCCGTTCCATTCCGCACTGTCCCTTTTGACGTCAATAAGGACAGTCAGTGCCAAATCCGACAATTCCTACAAGGCGGCCTTACTCGGATGCGTACCATGGCAGTGTGGCATGATGCGGCACTGGATTGGCACAATCCTCCGGGACCTAGCCCATGGTCCAAAGTGGAAGATGTCAAATTTGCCGAAGCAGTCGAACAGCTTGTTGGGGCATCAGACGGGAACTCGGGCCCGGCTGCGAACTCATCAACGAACATCGTTCCATCTATTGAATTCAATTGAGATGTCGGCGCTACCTCCGACACGTATCGGTACGACTAAGGACCGGAGGCATTATACTATCCGCGGCCCTGACCGGATGGATACCCTCCAACCGACCGGCAACGGCTTCGATCATACAGAACGTTTTGTTCGGACATAGCTTCAGACATAGCAATTCATACCAGCGCTCATTGTGCGCATACGAATAAGCTCGATGTCTCGCTATCGCCAGACGGGGTCTATGCACCGCCTACCTTAAAGCCAGCTATGGCCCCGAAGAGGTCTGATTTAACCTTCCAGCAGCCTCATCCGCAGTAAGCGTTCCAATGCCAGACCGATGAACAAAGCAGTTAAACCAAATCCGATGAGGTAAGTCTTGCTGATCAGTTTGTCACTGTAAGTTTCAAAGTACGCGGTTCTCATCCATTCAACCGCCTGAAGTACGGGGTTCCAAGAGAGCGGTATGGCGATTTGATCAGGGAGGGAGGAAGCTACGAAAAGCGTTCCTGATCCAATGTAAAGAAGGATCAGGAAGAGCGCGTAGGCGGTAGCGACGAGGTTGGTTACCATCACCAAGACACCGACGATCGTGCCAACTCCAACCGCCAGCAACAAAGTCGCCAGATATGCGTAAACGGCTTGTTCCCAATCGAAAGGAAAGGGGTCGTCGCCAGACAGCAGCATGACGATTGTGATCAGGGCCAGCGTTAGCGCCGCTCCAATAGTTTCGAGAAACGCTCGGGCCGCCATGATGTCGAGAGCTCGCACGACTGGAAAGGCTAGCATAGGTTTGTTGAGGATGAGCGACATTGACATGAAGCGCGAGACATACATGAACAACATTGTGGGGATGAGCCCCGTCAAGAAGAAAACATTAAGGCTCTCGCCGAAAGGAGCTTGTCGTCCACTGAAGGTATAGATTGAGAGCAAAATAAGCATATGGCCGAGTGGCCATAGTGGCACCAGTAGAAAGCCCAGTCCGTGGTCGAAGAAGCGCGTTCTTACATCCCGCAGGATGACGGCGCTCATGACATTCTTTTTTTGTTGAAGCGCAAAGCGAAGCGACGTAGGGGACAAATTGCTCGCCGGCGAGGATGTTCTCTGCATGAAACTACGATCCTGTTCTGTCGCTGGAAGCTTGGACATGTATGAGACGAAAGTGTCATCTTCAGGAAAACACGCCCCTCATAAATTCACAAACCCGCTTGTCGCCGCGGCGGTGCCGAAAAAAGGCATGCCTCGTGCCCCTTAGATGTTTGCCTTGCTGATGCGTCAAGTTTGCCTTGAATCGGCGAACAAAAAAAACCTAGAAAATCGACCATGAACTTCGCTCTGGCTCCTCACGACATACAGGAGCGGGCTACGATCGCCAGGTCCTCGCAGGGTGCAAAGACGTTGGCGGCAGGAGGCGTGGCATTGATGTGTTTTTGGTGTAGTTCGGATTGGTGGTCGGGTCCTGAAAGGCCTCTGTGTCATGGCGGTCGCGGAGGTTCTGCTTCTCCTGCTCGAACCTCATCCGCTTCTCCTTCCCAACCTCCGAGCCACGGGACAAGGATTCGTGATGGTAGAGGCAGGCAAAGGGTGTCCATATGATACGGAAGCCTAGTTTGTAGGCACGCATGCAATAATCTACGTCGTTGTATGCGACCGCGAAACGTTCCTCATCCCACATACCGACCTGAGACCAGCAGTCTCCGGAAATCAGCATTACCGCTCCCGTTACGCAAGTCATCGAATTTCGGACGTGTAAGCGGTTCAGCGGCCCGCCGTAGTTGGCCGGCTTATTCAGGTACCAATGCCCGGCAAGTCCGCCGAAGCCTACAATGACACCGGCATGCTGGATCTTTTCATCCGGAAACAGCAGTTTTGCGCCCACGATTCCGGTATCTTCAAATTGTAGACAGGAGACCATCTCTTTCAGCCAGTTGGGTTCTAACACCTCTACATCGTTGTTCAAAACAAGGAAGTGGTCACCACTAGCGAGCCGATAGCCGCGGTTTATGGAACGGGCAAAATTGAATTTTTCCACTACAATCTCAGCTTTGAAATTGTGATGGCGTTGACGATAGGTCTCATAGAGGTCGACCACCTCTGTATCGGTTGTTCCGTTATCCACCACGATGACTTCGAAGTCTGTATAGTTCGTTTTCTCGAATAGGTCTTCCAGAATGCGGCTGATCAACGTCAGGCCATCTTTGCTGGGAATGATAATTGAAATCTTCGGCCAGCGATCTATATCAAATACGGGGCGGTGCAATGTCTGCGTCAGTGCCGGCTTGATTTCAGCCGGTAAGCCGCTTCTGTCCAGCCGTTCCGTGATTGCCCTGCGAGCATTATTGGTCGAACTTTCCAGGAAAGTGCGTGAATAGGTGCTGCCCGTTCTGCGCCACCAATAGGCGGGGTAAGGCAGATGGAAGATATCACCCGGATCGAGACCGTCGAGATATCGTAGCAAGAGGTCATAGTCCTGTGATCCGTCATATCCGGTCCGCAGATAGCTGATCTCTAGAAGCCTGTCATGACGATAGAAGGACAGATGATTGATGTAATTGACGCCGGTTAGAAGAACCGGATCAAAAGCAGGCTTCAACATCACCCCTTTCGGGGCGAGCTTGTCGTCAACCACCAGTTCGTCCGTGTAAAGAAACATTGCGCCAGGATGGTCGGTGAGTGCGCGACGAATGACTTTCAGTGCGTGAGGTGCGAGAAGGTCGTCGTGATCAACAAAGGTTACCCAGCGTCCACGCGCTTGCGCAAGGCCCGAATTGGTGGCCGCCGCGATACCGCCATTGTGCTCGTTTCGAACAACCTTGATGTTCTGACGGGATGCAAGTGCGGACAGTGATTTGATCGTTTCGCTCGATGTGGAGGCATCGTCGCTTAGGATCAACTCCCATCCAGTCTCGTCTTGGCGCTCGAAGGAATCCACTAAGTCGTCCAGATATTGTGAAGGCGCATTGTAGACCGGAACGACCACGCTTAGCCAAGGTAGGTCCTCCACCTTCTGCATCGGTGAGAGTTGAGCAGCCAGATCATAAGTCGAGCGGATAAATTCTTTGATCGGCGATCGCTTTCTTAAATGCACCCTCGGCAACCCGATACCAAATCGGGGTACTTGATCGACGTCGAGCCTGATGCCCGCTTCTGCTCCCTGCAACTGGCCGACGTAGATGTCTGCCTCAGAAAGAGAACCGAATGTTGTAGCCGCAAATTCAAAGCTAGCGTCGCCGCTACACGGATCTATTCGGACAGAACGGATATTACCGACACGCCCTATGTTAAGTTTGATAACGAAGCGTTCGCCGGCGGCAAGCGTTATGGCGTCAGCTTCGCGAAAACCGCGCCCGTTGTTCAGGTAGACCTTGGGCGCGATGGTCTGCCCGCCGACTGCGCAGATTTCGACGACGATATATGGAGGGCGGATCAGGCCGTAGCGGAGCGTGAAAGCGGGATCATCTCCGACAGATGTCCAAGTCCGTCTGTGAACATCTGAGCCATCTACGGTTTCCAGATCATCATTGGGAGTAATTGTCAGAACCACCCGGCTAACCTTTCAAATCGATAATCTCCCTTTATCGCACACAACGCTAAAAGGAAGTGAGATGGCGTCATCTGTGTTATCTTTTCCGGGGAGTTGCCGTGATTTCGTTCCTGCCGCGTCCGGCCCCATAGCCGCTGGAACCTGGGCACATCTCGACAGGCAGACTTCGAAATAGTCATGGCAAGCGAAAACCAGATTACTCAGTCGGTCGGGCTCTCGAATTGAGTATGCGGACAACTGGAGCGATTTTAGCACCGGTGCGAGGCAACTGTGATCTCCATACCATGTGGGCGCCCGGAATTGATTCGCGACAGCAAGCTCAGTTTTTGCAAATTGTTCAGTGAAGCCTACTCCGACCGACCGAAAGCAAGCCTACTGCCGAACCCCAAAGGATCAAGGTGACAACAAATATGCCTCCGATCCAGAAAAGGCGTTTCGGATACTCCGCGGAGTCGGAAAGCGTCGGCTTGAGAAAAGTGTCAAGATAGATCAGTTGCTGTTTACTCACGAACTGCACCTGTTCAAGAGACTTGACCGACGCTGAGAATTGTTTCTCCGCCAAGTCCTGTTCAAGTTCCAACTGCGACATGTCGACCGCGATATTGGCAAGATTTGCTGTCGCTCCCACATTGGGCGTCGTACCCGCCAGCTCGGCTTTCAAGTTCTCTACTTGCTGCTGCCTAATCGTGATTTCCCGATCCAGCACGCGCATCTGAGGCGCGCTCGCGGAAACTGTTGCCGAGTGCGACGCATAGCGTTGCTGGAGATCGAGCAGTTCTTTCTGAGACGAGCTGAGCAATTGCGTTATCATTTTCGACGAACCCTCGACATCGAGGACGCCTGCCTTGTTGCGGGCCAGCTGAAGTTTCTCCCGAGTGGTCTGCAATCGAGACGCGGCATGTTCCAGGTTGTTTTGGGCGGTTGCGATGACATCCTTCCAAATACGATCGTTCAAGTCGTTGACGACTTGCTCCGATGCCTCGACTACTTTTTGCAGGATCAGCTGCGAATCTGCCGCGGAAAAAGCTTTGACTGTAATGACGACGATGCCACTTTTGGGGCTGACGCTGGTGGATACCATTTTGGACCAATATTCATGCAAGCCTTCGGCGGTCTCGTCCGAACGAAGCCTTGCCAAGAAGTCGATAGTGTCTCGACCGTATATGTTTTGCAGAAGGTTTTCCTCCATGAGAATGGAAACCATTTCCCTGCTCTTGATGTAATCGGTCACGATAAGGGTATCCTGGACAATCTTTGCTGCGGGCAAACCAGTGACCTTCGCGAGCTGATCCTTGCCGAGGGCTGGGCTGGAGGACCGGACTGTGAGCCGCGTCTCGGACTCGTACTGATCGCTCGCTAGGTAGCCGTAGTAAGCGATTGCGAACAAATTCGGCGCGGCCAGGATCAAAACAGTCAGCAGGACAAACGCTGCAATGAAGAAGCGATCGATCATCCGTGTCCGCAGACCAACTGCTTTGAAGAGGGCGCTGCGGCTCGATGTAGCAAGACGCAACTTTCGAGCTGTAATGGACAGTCTTTTGGCGACGTCGCGATGATCGACCAGCGCTCTCTCGGTCGAACTTTCAGAAGGTGTCAAATTCGAGTGGTCGGTCATCGCGAACCGTTTGCTCCGTTACGCCTGTCTCTTCGACGGGCAATGAACTTTTAATGCTGGTTTCCCTAACGAAATCGCGCACCTGTCTTCATCGGGAATCATGGCACGGTCGCAATAATCGTTAATCGTGTCCATTCCGTGCGCGATATGACTAGATGTGGATTTTATCATATCTCACAAAAGAACTTTGAGCATCATCAGATTGTGTATCGCGTGCAAGCGTAACCTCGTCGACAAGACAGTATTTGAGCTTTCCTGCGTGAGATCTCGAAATGTACAATTCAGGACGACTTAGCTGTGTGCTGCTGATGTTGCTGCCAATCATGCGATTAATACACGGTACCCCTAATGAGTTATTCTCCGCGTGGAAATGCCGATTGACTTAAGTCGTCAAGATAGGTGGAGCTATAAATTTTCGAATACCCCTCTCAGATAATGACCATACACGCTTTTCCCATAGGTTTCTGCAAGCTGCAGCAGGGCAATTTGATCAATGAAGCCCATGCGAAAGGCGATTTCCTCCGGGCAGCATATTTTGAACCCTTGGCGCCTTTCAAGTGTAGCGACAAACTCTGACGCCTCCAGAAGGCTGTCAGGCGTGCCTGTGTCAAACCATGCATAGCCGCGCCCCATCTGTTCCACGTGGAGATCGCCTCGCGCCAGATAGGCACGATTGACGTCCGTGATCTCAAGCTCGCCTCGTGGCGAGGGTTCGAGGTTCATGGCGATTTCGACGACATCCTTGTCGTAGAAGTATAGTCCGGTTACGGCCCAATTAGAGCGAGGCTGAACCGGTTTCTCTTCGATGGATTTGGCCTGCATTGCACTGTCGAATTCGACAACTCCGTAACGTTCGGGGTCCTTGACGTGATATGCGAAGACGGTTGAGCCTGCTGGGCGCTTCATCGCGTTCGTCAGGAGATCGGTGATGCCGTGCCCGTAGAAAATGTTGTCGCCAAGTATTAGGCAGGATGGGCTCTCGCCGACAAAATCTGCACCGATGATATAGGCCTGTGCCAGACCACCAGGCGATGGCTGCGCGGCATAGGTCACGCTGATGCCCCATTGCGATCCATCGCCGAGCAGGCGTTCGAACAGTGGCATGTCCGCCGGTGTCGAAATGATCAAAATGTCGCGAATACCGGCCAGCATCAACGTCGAGAGGGGATAGTAGATCATTGGCTTGTCGTAAACCGGCATGAGCTGCTTGGAGATCACCCGGGTCATCGGATGAAGCCGCGTGCCGCTACCGCCGGCGAGGATAATTCCCTTCATACGTCGGAAGTCCTTCTCGTTCAGATTAACCGTGACACAACGGCAGCAATTGAGTCCTGCCATCGTGGCAGCACTAAGCCATACGTATCAGCCAGCTTTTGACAATCAAGCCTCGAGTTCGCCGGCCGCTTCGCAGGAGTCGGATAGGCGCTCGATAGAATGCGTCCCACGGAGGCGCTCGGCCCGCCTCGAGCGCCCGAGACGGCGAAAATCTCTTCGGCGAAGTCTGCCCAACTTGCCTCTCCTTGCGCTGTCATATGGAAGATACCGCGGAGGCGTCTGTCATTACTGTCGAGCAGGTTACTCGCGACAGTAAGCAGGGTATCGGCGATATCGAGCGCCGAAGTTGGGTTGCCGACCTGATCATCAACGACGTTCAGGCTGTCGCGGGCTTCCGCCGCCTTGAGCATGGTTTTCAGAAAATTTTTGCCGAAAGGACTGTAGACCCACGCCGTGCGCAAGATAACGTGATTTGGATGGGCCCTGGCTACCGCTTTCTCGCCAGCAAGTTTAGAGCGGCCATAAGCACCGATCGGAGCAACCGGATCGGCCTCCGAGTAGGGCGAGCTTTTGGATCCATCAAAAACGTAGTCGGTCGAAAGATGGATGACAGGTATACCTAAGGAAGCTGCCGTCAGGGCAATCTTCCCGGCGGAGGTACCATTTACGATCGTTGCCGCCTCTTCGTCCCTCTCCGCCGCATCAACCGCCGTATAGGCAGCGGCGGAGACAATCACATCGGGACGGGCGTGGCGGAGAGGCGCCTCAATTGTTTCCGGTCGCGCGAGATCGAACTCTGGCCGACCGACGGCAATGACCTCAAAACGCTCGCCCTCTGCGGCTCGTTCGACCAGCGAGGTGACGACCTGTCCTTCACGGCCCGTCACCACCATGCGTTGGCGCGGCCGGATCATGCTACACCCTGCTTCGGTTCATCCAAAAGGCCTAGGCGGGTACCGTCATAGCCACTGCGTAGAGGCCCCCACCACCATTCGTTTTCGAGATACCAGCGCACCGTCTTCTCAATGCCAGTGTCGAAATTTTCTTGCGCTTTCCAGCCGAGTTCCGTCTCGAGCTTGGTTGCATCGATCGCGTATCGGGTGTCGTGACCGGGCCGGTCAGTCACGTAGGTTACAAGCCGGTCATGCGGTTCCCTACCGGGCAGAAGCGCGTCCATCAGTTCGCAGATGCGGGTAACCACATCTATGTTGCGCCGCTCGTTTCGCCCGCCGACATTGTAGGTCTCACCGATCCGACCGCGCTCCGCAATGACGTCGAGCGCGCGGGCGTGGTCTTCGACGTAGAGCCAGTCTCGGACGTGTAAGCCATTGCCGTAGACGGGCAGCGGCTTGCTTTCCATCGCGTTCAGGATGATCAGCGGGATTAGCTTTTCCGGGAAGTGGTAGGGGCCGTAGTTGTTGGAACAGTTGGTGACCACGACAGGTAGGCCATAAGTACGCATCCATGCCTTTGCGAGATGGTCCGATGCAGCTTTCGAGGCCGAGTAGGGTGAGCTCGGATCGTAGGGCGTATCTTCTGTGAAGAGCCCATCTCCGCCAAGCGAACCGTATACTTCATCGGTCGAAACATGCAGGAACCGGAACGTCTCCCTTCGCGTCGGCTCCAGCCCCATCCAGTACTGCTTGGCGCAATCCAGCATGGTAAAGGTGCCGATGATATTGGTATCGATGAAGTTCTTTGCGCCAGAGATGGAGCGGTCGACATGGCTTTCTGCGGCAAGATGCATGATGCGATCAGGCTGAAAAATGGAAATAGCCTCGGCGATTGCGGCGCGATCGCAGATATTGGCTTTCAGGAACCGATATCCAGGATTGTTGGCGACGGACTTAAGCGAGGTTTCCGTCCCAGCATATGTCAGCGTGTCGACGTTGAGGACTTCGTAACCCTTGTCCATCACCAGGTGGCGAACCACCGCAGAGCCAATGAAACCTGCTCCACCCGTTACCAGTACGCGCATTACAATATCTCCGTTCATGGTCGCAGCTAAGAGCCGCAGATTGTGATTGCGGCTTACCGCACTGAAAGTCGACTGGGAGGACCTTAAAATATGGCTGCTTTTCTCAGATCGGCGAGCCTCGGCTGCTTCCTCTCTTTGTCTGAAACTGTTGCATTTGCCGCGTCGATCGGCCAGTCACTTTCCAAGTTGGGGTCATTCCAGAAAACGCCGCGGTCGTCTTCGGGGCTGTAGTAGCTCGTCACATTGCAACTGACCACTGTGTTAGTCTTACTGCGTCATAAATTTGGATCACGCGTCATTGCCCTGGTGCAGCATGGACATCGCTGGAGGAGCGACTCAGTATGACGGTCAAGTGTCGTCGGACGGTGGCGATCGAATTTGGCGCGTGTCGCTCGGGTCGGATCGGGGGATCCGCGGGGTCGATATCGTTCGGGAACGGGAGATTTCAGGCTGCTTTTGGTGTTATCCAGTGCTGAGGGGGGGCCGCCTCCCTTTGGGAGATGAGGAATCCGTAGGCGGCGATACAGAGGCCGGCATGATGATGGAAGTCTCGCCAGCCTCGCCCCTCGTGATGGCCGCGGCCGAGTTCCTGCTTGAGCTCCTGATAATCGCGCTCGATGCGCCAGCGCAGTTTTGCCGTGCCAACAAGATGCTCAAGCGAGATGCCGGCGGGCAAGGAGGACAACCAGTATTTGAGGGGCTCGGCGTCGCCCTCGGGCCATTCGATCAGCAGCCATTCTTCGGCGCGCGGCTCAGTCAAATTGTAATCCCTGGACGCGGGCCCGACGCGCACGGCGGCAAAGCGGGAGGCGAGGTCGGCGTTCGTTCCTTCCCACCAGCTAATGGGCTGCCAGACCTCTTGCTGCAGGTCCTGAGCCAACACCTTTGCCGATACCGGGCTGTGCTTGAGGCTGCGGCGCATCCGCGAGGTTGGTCGCCCCTTTCCGTGCCAAGGCTTGGGTGGCAATGGTCACACGCCAGGTCGCCAGATACTGAGCGTCGGCTGAACGCCCAGGACTTAATCGAGGCCGAGTGCCGACAGGCCGGTGCGGAATGCGCAGCCGGCGTCGGCCAACACCACACCGGACGCGACCCCTGCCGCTTGGGCGGCTGGGATCTGGTCGAGCGCGATTGCGGGCTTTGTCTGGAACGCGACGCTGTCAGGGACCTTCGCTTTGCGCCGCCGCTCGGGATCGTCGGTCCAGATCTCCAGCAGATACAGTCGGTCGGCAATCAGCAAGCTCCCCGCGACGTTGGCGATCGACAGGCTGAGCGCGACCTGGCAGTTATCCTGCTTGCCGATCTGGCCGCAGTATTGCCGCGCGACCCCGACCGAATGCCTGCCTTGTTGGGAAATTCGGTGTCGTCCACGATCCACGCCTCAATCGGCGCATGCCGCTGGAGCAGCGGCAGCGCCAAGTCGCGAATCCCCGCCAGACGCGTCGTCCGACTACGGCGCTTGACCGACGAAATGCAGTAGTGACTGATGCTTGGACGATACCCGCGTTGGCGCCGTCATCGCAGCCTGAGGCTCGCCACTCTTGCGGTCCACCGGCAGCATTAGCACCTACTTTGGCAGAATGCATTTTGGCGGTCTGAAGCGGATTCTGCAGTGCGGACATCGTTCTGGGGCTGACGCTGATAGGAGGGTGTTTATGACCGCGCGTCGGATGGCTGGCAGTGTCGGTTTAGGCGGGCCGTGCCTGTTCCTTTTTTTCCCGCTTGGCCTGGTGTAGGCGCTGATGTTGCAGGAAGGCATAAGCGATCATTGTCATCAGCGCGTGTCGATGCAGACCTTGCCATGATCGGCCTTCAAAGTGATCAAGGCCGAGCTCTTCTTTCATTTGTTGATGCGCTTGCTCGCAGACCCATCGGGCTTTGATGGCAGCTGCCAGCTGCTTTAACGTCGCTTCGGCCGGCAGATTGGAGAGATAGTATTTGCGTTCGTCGTTCGAGCGCATTCGCCCACCAGCCACGCCTCTTCGCCCGGCATATGCTGCTGTCCCTTGTCGAGGATACGTTGCGGACTACCGTCAGCGATCCGAATGCGGAGCGCAGCGAAGCGCGCTGTCAGGCGACCTTTCGTGCCGCGACGCCAACTGACCTTCTTCCAGGAGGATGCTTCCAGGATCGTTTCGGCTGCCATCGATAGGGTGTCGGGGATCGAATGCTTGCGCGGCCTGCCATGACCGGAAACCGGAAAAATCAAGGCGACATCATGGGGGTAGACCTTCTGATGTTTGGGAATACCGACAGCCCATGTGAGGCCGCGTGCACTCAGCCCCTGGCGAAACGCGGCCGATAAACCATAGCCGGCATCGGCGAGCACGGTGCCAAACCGCACCCCCGCCGCAATCAGCCTGTCGATCTCGTCGAGCGCGATCGTCGGCTTGGTGCGGGATATGCGCATCTCCTCGGGAACACCAGCCTTCACCATCCGATCCTGGTTACTGCTCCAGCTTTCCGGCAAGAACAGTCGCAAGCCCACCGGAACGGGAACCTCATCGCGTGCCAGCGTCAGCGATACCAGCGTCTGGCAATTGGCGCGTTTGCCCAGCATCGAAGCATATTGCGGAGCGACCCCGACCGAATGATCGCCCTTCTTCGGCAGACCCGTATCGTCGATCACCAGAAAGGCATCTGAAGCTCCGACTATTCTGTCAGCCTGCACAGCCAGTTCCGTCTCAAGCGGACCGGCGTCCCAAATACCATCCGAGATGAAATGATGCAGACGGTCGTAGTGATCGGGCGCAAGGCGTTCCGCCATCGGCTCGATACTCTTGCGATCACCCGGTCCGATCAGGCCGGAAATATAGACCGGGCACATCTGCCGCCGCTTTTTGTGACCAAGCTTCTCAACGAACGGCTTCAACCAATCCGTCAGTGCAATATCCTGCTCCACCATCCACCGCACCCCTTTTGAGGTGCCAAAGATGGCCGATCATCGTTAACAGTCGGTTAATCTGCCAGAGTAGTGTTAGGGTCGAGACTCAATCAGGTCCACCAGATGACAATCGCGGCGATGTAGCATGTCGCCGCGAAATTGATGCTGAGTTTGTCATACCGGGAGGCGACACGTCGCCAGTCCTTCAGTCGGCAGAACATGCGTTCAATGATGTTTCTTCGCTTGTAAGTCTCGGGGTCGAAGGGCTGCATGCGTTTGCGGGTTGGATTGTTGGGAATGACCGGCACGGTGCCGCGATCGATGAGAAAGGTGCGCAGGGCGTTGCTGTCGTGGGCGGTGTCGGCAGCGCATAACCGGCTGGGCGGCAATGTTGCCAGCAGGCGAGTGGCGACGGGGGCGTCGCCGCGCTGACCCGGGGTTACTTCAAGCGCGACGGGACGGCCGCAACCATCGACAACAGCATGGATTTTTGTCGATCTGCCGCCTCGCGAGCGACCGATTGCCTGCGCATCTGCCCCCCTTTTCCTCCGGCTGCCGATCGATGAGCTTTGGCGGTCGTGCTGTCGATCATATGAATATCGGCATCGCCGCACTTGACCAAAGCCTCAAACAGCCGCCGCCATATTCCCCGTGCCGACCAGCGATGAAACCGGTTGTAGATGGTCGTCGCAGGTCCGTAGCATGCCGGGCAGTCCTGCCACCGGCAATCTGTCTTCAGCACATGAATGATGCCGCTGATTACCCGGCGATCATCAGTGCGATGAGCACCGGGTTGATGGGTTGGAAGCAGCGGCGCAATGACTGACCACTGCTGATCATCAAGCCAGAATTCTCCTGCCATGATCCACACTCCTTTGATTGCGAGATTGAATCACAGCAATGAATAATATTCAATGGCTTGATTGGGTTTCGGCCCTAGTCCGAGGCGGTAATCATTGAGCGGTTCCGCCCGATCGGCGTGACCGATCACATCGACCAGTCTATAGACATAATCCGCAAAGGCTGCGTCATTCCCCTGCTCAGGCGACCCATCTCAGCTTGCTCCTGCTAACCACCAATCGCTTACGCTAAGCCTTCGTTTGAGATTGCAGATGATGCGGTACGAGGCTGTCGTCCATGATAGTCACTTCATCTTCTCAGCAAAAAGTGATGCGCGTAAAGTCGTAATGGGTCTTCGGGGAATGTATCAATAAGAGTCCGGGGAAAGTGTCAATAGCGTCGTGATGCCTTGATGTGGTCATAGAAATACTTCGTCAGATGTTCTCCGGCGTGAAGAGATCAAAGTGCAGGAAGGTCTGTCCGGGCGCACCCGTCGGACCCTTGTCGATCGCCCGCATCATCAGGTTGATCGTGTCGCGGGCGAGAGCTGCGGTCGGCGTCGAGATTGCCAGTGTCACGACATCGTCGGCGAGCGCTGCGCGCGATTCCGGTGTCAGTTCGTTGACGACGGCGATCAGCTTGCCCTCAAGATTTTCCTCGCGGATGGCCGAGATTGCACCTTCCATCCCGCCGCCGCAGACGTAGAATCCTGTGAGATCCGGATGGCGCTGCAGGAGGTTGAGCGTCGCTTCATGGGTGATTTCAGTGGTGTCGAGATTGACCATCGTGTCGAGCACTTCGAAATCAGGGGCGTGCTCGCGAAAATAGGATCGGAAGCCGATCTCACGCAGTTCATGGCCGAGAAAGCGATGGCTGCCGACGAAGGCTGCGACCTTTCCCGGCTTCTTGGCAGCCTTTGCAATCATCCAGGCTGCGGTCCTGCCGACCTTGTGATTGTTCAAGCCGATGTAGCCTTCGCGGACGCCGGCTGCAAAGTCGGAAAGCAGGGAGAAAACAGGTATCCCGCGTTCCTTCAGTTCTTCGACGACCGCAGTCACCGCCGGATAGTCCGGCGCCACAAGGGCGATTGCCTGATTGCGGGCAGCCATTGCCTTCAGTTTCTCGGTGATGCCTGATGGTGTGGAGTTGGCGACGAATTCCACCTGCGGCAGGGCGCGGACGTTTGACAGCGCGAGTGCTGCGTTCTCCATCTCCTTGGCCACGGCCTGATAGAAGGATTGCTGCGGTTTCTGCAGGAGAAAGCCGAGGCGATACTGTGGAAGATCCTCGAATACGCGCTGACGAAGCAGGCCGACCGCGTGGTACCCGATGCCTTTGGCGGCATCATAGACCCGACGCGCGGTCTCTTCGCGCACCGGATGGCGACCGTTGAGAACGCGGTCCACGGTGGCAACGCTGACGCCCGCCGCACGGGCAAGGTCGGCAATCGTCGGTCTGTTGCTCATCGGCAGCCCCTGAAATGATTCCATCACACATGAAATGCAAGATCTGATGGTATTTGATAGAATATATCATCACTGCATTGAGAACTTGCAAAAGTCAACCTATCGTCAGCTCCAAGAGACGAGAGCGGCCACCGGGAGTGTGGTCGATTGCGGGAGGAGAGAACGATGGCGATGGTTCCGACAAGACGTGATTACAGCTTGCTTGGGCGCGACGCCCAGGCAGCAGTCGCCAATGGGCTGTCTGCGGCCGAGTGGTATCACACCGAGATCCCGCGCAAGCAGATGAAGGAACTGATGAAGCGCGAGAATGGTCCCGCGATCCGTGACACGGCCATCTGGTTCGGCAGCCTGATCATTTTCGGCGGCCTTGGTGCCTACTTTTGGGGAACCTGGTGGGCCGTGCCCTTCTTTCTCGCCTACGGCGTTCTCTATGGCTCGGCTTCCGACAGCCGTTGGCACGAATGCGGCCACGGCACGGCGTTCAAGACGATGTGGATGAACGACGTTGTCTATCAGGTCGCCTGCTTCATGATCATGCGCAACCCGGTTACCTGGCGCTGGAGCCATACCCGCCACCACACCGACACAGTCATCGTCGGTCGCGACCCTGAGATCGCCGTTATGCGCCCGCCGGATCTGCTTCGGCTCGTCTTGAACTTCTTCGGCATTCTGGATGTCTGGCATGCAATCATCGACATGGTGCGCAACGCTTTTGGCGTCATCAGTGCCGCCGAGAAAACCTTCATCCCGGAAATGGAGCAGCCGAAGGCGATCCGGGTCGCGCGGATCTGGTTTGCGATTTATCTCGCAACGATCGGCCTGTCATTCTATCTCGGCTCGATCCTGCCCTTGATGCTGATCGGCCTGCCGCGTCTTTATGGTGCCTGGCATCACGTGTTGACCGGCCTGTTGCAGCATGGCGGACTTGCCGACAACGTCACCGACCACAGGCTGAACAGCCGCACTGTCTACATGAACCCGGTCAGCCGTTTCATCTATTGGAACATGAACTACCATGTCGAACATCACATGTTCCCGATGGTGCCCTACCATGCGCTGCCGCGGCTTCACGCGATGATCAAGCATGACCTGCCGGTGCCGAACCCATCCATGATCCACGGTTACCGCGAGATGATCCCGGCGTTCCTGCGTCAGTTGCGCAACGAGGAGTATTTCCTGAAGCGCGAACTGCCGCCGACGGCAAAGCCCTATCGTGAAGAGTTTCATAGCGATGCCCTCGTGCGTGCCGCGGAATAAGCTAGCCGGCAACCAATCAACATTTGGAGGAAGACCCATGAGCGGAAACTGGATTGAGGTCTGCGCGGCCGATGAGATCGACGAGGAGGACGTGATCCGCTTCGACCATGACGGGCGCACCTTTGCCGTCTATCGCAGCCCAGACGACGAATATTTCGCGACCGACGGTCTGTGCACCCACGAGCACATCCACCTCGCCGACGGGCTGGTGATGGACGACATCATCGAATGCCCGAAACACAATGGCCGCTTCAATTACAAGACCGGCCAGGCCAAGGGCGCGCCCGTCTGCGTCAACCTGAAGACCTATCCGGTCAAGGTCGAGGCCGGCAGCGTTTTCATCGCGGTTGCTTGAGCGGGCGCTGATGGCGGCCAACGCGAAAATTGGGAGAGGCACATGAACAGGCCCATGAACAGAATTGTCATCGTCGGCGCCGGCGAGTGTGGTGCCCGGGCGGCTTTCGCGCTTCGGGAAAAGGGCTACGAGGGAGACATCACGCTCATTGGTGCTGAACCGCATCTGCCTTACGAGCGGCCACCGCTCTCGAAGGAAGGCCTGGTAGAGCAACTGGGTCCCAAACATGTCGCCGACGCCGACCGCTATCAGTCCGCGGGGATCAAGGTGCTCACCGGCGCAGCCGTTGAGGGCATCGATCGTGGTGCCAAGACGGTGCGAATGGCCGATGGGCGGGAATTTTCCTATGATCGGCTGCTGCTTGCGACCGGTGCAAGCCCCAGGCATTTTCCCGGGCAGTCTCAAACAACACCACTTACTCGGATGCTGCGGACGCATGCCGACGCCGAAGCTATCCGCTTGAAGCTCGCACCTGGCAACACGCTTGCCGTCATCGGCGGTGGGTTTATCGGCCTGGAACTTGCGGCGACAGCCCGTAAGCTCGGCGCGGACGTTGTTATCCTCGAGGGCTTGCCACGCGTGCTTTCCCGCGGCGTGCCGGAAGAAATCGCCGCCGTCGTTGCCGAACGACACAAACTGGAGGGCGTCGATATCCGCTGCAATGCCAGGATCGTCGGCATCGAGGCGGGCAAGGAGAGGGCGCACATTAAGCTTGGCGACGGCGACAGCCTTGTCGCCGACCTCGTCGTTGTCGGCATTGGCGCTGTGCCGAACACGGCACTGGCCGAGGCCGCCGGCCTTGCCGTCGACAATGGCATTGCCGTCGATGAGACGCTTCGCACATCTGACCCCGATATTTTCGCAGCCGGCGATTGCTGCTCCTTTCCGCTCGGACATTATGACGGCCGGCGCATACGGCTTGAAGCCTGGCGAAATGCGCAGGATCAGGGAACGCTGGCAGCGGCCAATCTGCTTGGCGCCGCCGAGGCGATTGCGAACGTGCCGTGGTTCTGGTCCGATCAATATGACCTTACGCTGCAGATCGCCGGCCTGGCCGAAGGTGCTGTGGCGACGGTGCGGCGGGACCTTGGCGATGGTGCCTTCATTCTTTTTCATCTCGATGCCAGCGGGCGGCTGATCAGCGCGAGCGGCATCGGCACAGGAAACGCGGTCGCTCGCGATATCCGTCTTGCCGAGATGATGATTGCTGCCGGCAAGCGGCCGAACCCGCAGGCGCTTGGCTCGAGCGAAACAAAGCTGAAGGCGCTGCTCGCCGCCTGAGGCTTCCCCTTTCATAGTAACAACCGATATCCGGAGATCCTGATGCGAAACCGCCGCCCGACCGTTGCCGACCTTCTTTCAATGAAAGGCAAGAGGCAGTTGACGATGCTGCGGGTGGAAACGCTCGATGAGGCCGAGGCAGCTGAAGCGGCTGCCATCGATCTTGTTTCCGTGCCGCCGGCCCTGCTTGGACCGGAATTTCGCGAAGCTGCCCCGACGTGTTTCGCTTTTCCGGGCCTCGAATATGGCGATCTCGTCACGGCCGACGAATATATCCGCGCCGCTTTCAAGGCGCTGAAGGCGGGAGGGGACGCAGTCTATTGCGCCGCAAGCCTTTCTATCGTTCGACGCATGCGGGACGAAGGCATTCCGGTCTGCGGCCATGTCGGCCTCATTCCGTCAAAGGCCACCTGGACTGGCGGGTTTCGTGCAGTCGGTAAGACGGCGGCAAGCGCGATAGAGGTCTGGCGCCAGGTAAAGGCGCTGGAAGAGGCGGGCGCCTTTGCCGCCGAGATCGAAGTGGTGCCGGGCGAGGTCGCGGCAGTGATCAGCGCGAAAACATCGATGCTCATGCTGTCGATGGGGGCCGGTACCGGCTGCGACGCGCAATATCTCTTCAGCGATGATGTGCTCGGCGCCAATCGCGGCCATGTCCCTCGCCATGCTAAAATCTACCGCAATTTTGCTGGCGAACATGAGCGACTGCAACGCGAGCGTATCGCCGCCTTCACGGAGTTTGCCGAAGATGTTCGTTCCGGCGCCTATCCCGAAGAAAGTCACCTTGTCGGGATCGACAAAGGCGAATTGAACGCGTTTCTAGCTGATATGGAGCGGGTGTAAGTCAGGCACGGCCCTGAACTCAGGTTAACGGGGATTTCGGGAAGCGTACGAGTCTGATTCAAGAGTGTTGGTGATCTGGAGGCCGACATGATTGAAGATGATCGCCCGCGGCTGCGGGTTTTGCT
>NZ_MBST01000048.1:0-24232 GCF_001695865.1 Ensifer sp. LC384 | reverse complement strand
TCTAGAATATCCAAACTGAGTGGTAGATCAATTCCGGCGCTCTCTAAAGCAACTTGTATCCGCCCATGACCCTCGCAAATTGAACTCAATGCGAACTCTTAGCAACATCTATTGAGGCTGAGCCCGTTTAACTGCCACACGACAAGAGCTTCAATGGCCGCCTGCGCGAAAACTGGCTCTCAAACCGCGCCTTCAAATCCTACGACGACATCGTCGATCATTGCTGCCACGCCTGGCGAAAGCTCCAGAGCCAGCCATGGAAAATCATGTCTATTGGTAGACGGCAATGGGCGCATGGGTTCTGATCAATGAGGATTGGTATAAGCGCAAGTTCAAGAGCGACGCTTTCGAGGCGACCCACAGCGCTTGATGGGCAATGATCTTGAACCGACGTTAATATGGTGTTTCGTTCTTCGCCTCGATTGAAATTTTGTCCCATCCTGGCCTTACGAGCAAAGAGGGACGAGGAGCGCCCGTTCTTCTTATACCGGCGATCTTCTTCGCTGGCCGGTCCGCGGCAGTCCGTGCGGGGCGTAGTTTGTCTGGCGTCCTTCCAAGTGGGCGGCGATCGATCTCTCTAGCTCACCAGCCAGATGTCGATGCCCTATGGCGCTGAAGATATGCGCCATGCTCCTTGACGCCAACGAGAGCACCGTCACGCACGATCGTGCTGCCGCGCACCATGGTCAGAACCGGCCAGCCTATGATCCTCATGCCCTCATACGGCGTATAGTCCGAGCCGTCTTTCAGCAGCGTGTGCGAGATGGTGACTTCACGTTCCGGATCCCAAATGGCGATGTCGGCATCGGCTCCGACCGCAATGGTTCCCTTGCGGGGATAGAGGCCGTAGGTCTTGGCGTGATTGGTCGAGGTCAGGGCGACGAAGCGGTTGAGATCGATGCGTCCTTTGACGACACCTTCGGAGAAGAGGATCGGCAGACGGGTGGCGATGCCCGGAATGCCATTCGGCACCCATCGGAACGACGTTCGTCCCTTCGCCCGCAACTTGCCTTGCGGATCATTGTAGCGGAACGGCGAGTGATCGGACGAGAAGACCGAGAATGTCCCCGATTGCAGCCCCTCCCAGCAGGCGATCTGGCTTGCCTCGTCGCGCGGCGGTGGCGAACAGACATATTTCGCCCCCTCCATATTGAGCCCGTCCAGGTCATTCTCCGTGAGCACCAGATATTGCGGGCACGTCTCGCCATATACCTTCAGCCCCTTGCTCTGCGCGCGGCGGATTTCCTCCATGGACTCCCGGTTGGAGACATGGACGATCATGACCGGGACATCGACGATCTCGGCGAGCGAGATCGCGCGATGGGTCGCCTCCCGCTCGACCGCGATCGGCCGCGACGGCCCATGGTAATAGGGCGCCGTTTTTCCGGCCCGTTCGAGGCGATCGGTCAGGAAGCGGATCGCATCATAGTTCTCGGCATGAACCATCACCAGCGCGCCGGTCGCGCGCGCCACGTCCATGACCTCGAGCATCTCGCGGTCGGAGAGTGCCAATCCCTCGTAGGTCATGAACACCTTGAACGAGGTGTAGCCATCCTCGACCAGTGCCGGCAATTCCTGCCCGAGAACGTTCGGAGTCGGGTCGGTCAATATCAGGTGGAAAGAAACGTCGACGTAGCAATTGCCCTCGGCGAGCGCATGATAGTCGGCGACCGCCTGACGCAGCGACTGGCCCTTCTGCTGCATGACGAACGGCAGCACCGTGGTGTTGCCCCCGAAGGCGGCGGAACGCGTGCCGGTCTCGAAGTCATCGGCCATCACGGTTTCGTCGCCGGTCGGTTGGGCGAGGTGCACGTGGCTGTCGATTCCACCGGGAAGAACGAGCTTGCCGCTCGCATCAATTACCTGCTCCGCTGGGCCCAGGTCGTGGCCAAGTGTGGCGATGACGCCATCGCGGATGCCGATGTCGCAGCGAAAGGTGTCGGCAGCCGTGGCGATGGTTCCGCCACGGATCACGGTGTCGAAGGGTTTCATGCCATTACCTCGCTGTGGATCGCGCCGTTTGGCAGTCTTGTCCGATGTTCGATCCGGTCTGCGAGCGGCCCCTCCATACCAAGGGTCGGCTTCGGTTCGGGACGCCGAAAAGTGCCGGCGATCGCCTTGCGCGGCTTGAGCGCGACGAGGGCCTCCGCTTGTTTTACTGCCGCGGCGATCTGGTCCACGACCGGCACGGGGATACGATCGCGCACCTTGGCGGCAAGGCCGGCGAGTGGCGCACCCGCGAGGATGACGACATCTGCCTCGTCCTCCTCGACGGCACGATTGGCGAGCTCGACGAGCAGTGCCTCCTTCTCTTCCTGGACGCTGGAGATCGAGCCGAACGTGCCGTCGAGCATACGGATGCCGGCGCAGCGATGCTCCAGGCCGTGCATGGCCACGCACTCATGGTACCAGGGCCCAAGCGCACGGGCGAAGGTCACGATCGCGAAGCGGCGGCCGAGCATGCAGGCGCTAAGCATGGCGGCTTCAGCCATTCCGACGACGGGAATGTCGAAGAGTTCGCGCGCACCGAGAAGGCCGGGGTCACCAAAGGCTGCGATAATGGCGGCATCGACATGATCGTGGTGTTCCGCCAGCATTTCGAGCGCGATCGCACCGCCGATCTGGGCCTCGGCCCGGGTCGCGATGTAAGGCACGCCGCGGCTGGCCGTTACGGGCACGAGCGTGGTGCCTAGCGCCGCGACCTGCTGGCCGACCGCAAGCAGGAGATCGGTGACGCCTGCGGAAGTATTTGGATTGAGCAGAAGAATTTTCATGATTTCTACCAGTTGGTTGTTTCAGGCGCCGACGGCGTGGTTGATGTCACTTTCATCCGCAGCATCCGCTTGCGTCTGCAGGACGTCGCGAACGACGTCGCCGGTCCGCGTCACATGGTGAGCCAGGATCTTTCCAGCCATCTCGCTGTCACGTTCTTCGAGAGCCTTCAGCAACAGGCGGTGTTCCTCGACGGACTCGTCCCAGCGTGCGGGCGATGAGAGAGCGAAAAAGCGAGCGCGCTCGGCGCGCGAAAGAAGCGCCTCGTGCGTGGACTTGAGCGCGTTGTTCTTTGCGCCGGCGACGATGAATGCATGGATTTGCTGATTGACCTGGAAGTAGTTCTCGAGCTCGCCGGCCTCGTAATGGCGCTCCATGCGATCCTGCAGGGTTCTGAGACGCTGAAGGTCCCGCCTCGTCATGCGTCTCGCCGCGAGCTCGGCTGCGGAGCGCTCGATACAGGCGACAGCTTCGAAGAGATCGGCCAGTTCCTCCGGTCGCAGGGGCGCAACCACGGCTCCGCGATTGAGCCGCAGTTCCACCAGCCCCTCGGTGGCGAGAAGTTTGAGCGCTTCGCGCAATGGCGTGCGCGAGACCCCGAGCGCTTCCGACAGATCCGCCTCCGTCAGTTGCAGCCCCGGCTGGAGCTCGCCAGTCACGATCAGCGCCCGGAGCCGCGTCGCCGCCTCTTCATGCAAGCCGGCACGCGCCACACGCAGGCGGGCCTTGCGTGTCCTTGGCAGTTTCAGCGTCCTGGTTTCACGCGTCATCGATGAAGTCCCTGTTTCCGGCGGCCGTGGCATGCATGTTAGGCATTTTCGAACGCGCGAAACAGTGAGCCCCAGCCTCGAAGGCGTGTGGTATCCACACCGGCAAGGGAAAGGCTTTTCCAGATGGTCGTCGCAATCGAGTCAAAGACCGGAATGCCGAGCTCCCGCTCCAGCGACGTAACGGAAGGCGCCGCGCGCATATTGGTGCAAACGATCGCCACGGCATCGCAGCCTTGGCGCGCGACTGCGCGCACCATTTCCCGTATCTCCGCGTCAGTGACCTTGGCGAAGGAGAAATTGTCCTGCAGGCCGCAGTGCCGTTCCGCGTGGCAGTCGAAACCGGACGCGCCCCAATTCGCCGCAATCCTCGCCTGTACGTCGTCGATGTAAGGTGTCACGAGGCCAATCTTCTCGACGCCTCTCGTCTGGAAAATTTCTCGGAAGGCAAGGACTGACGTACAGGCGGCGATGCCCGTCGCCTCGGTGATACGCTCGCAGAGCCGTTCGTCGCGGTCGAAACCGAGCCAGCTTGCCGATGTTCCGTTCCAGGCGATCACGTCCACCTTGGCGTGGGCGAGCAGTTCGGCCGCTCGCAGGATTTCGCTGTCGTCGAACTGGCCAAGCGCCTGTGCGGACAGCGCGATCTCGGTCACCTTGAAGCGCGAAAAATGAGCCGTGACTTCGGGTAAACCGGCAAGCATTGCGGTCGTCACGGGTTCCAGCACAGTGTTGGACGACGGGGTCAGCATGCCGAGCCGGATAGTTTGGGTCATCTCACTGGATCCTTGTCTGTTCGTGATGGGAAGCATGGCCCTCCCGGTGGGAGGGCCATGCCGTGCTGCCTTAAACCGGCAGCTTGCGGCTGTAGTCGATCGCAGTCGAGCAGGCGAAGAGAGCGACACCAGCAGCTGCAAAGAACATCATCGCGAGGAAATAGGACCCCGTGATTTGCACGATGAAGCCAACGATGATCGGGACGCTGATGCCGGCGATGTTGCCACCGAGATTCATGCAACCGCCGAGGAACCCGGCACGGTCACGGGTCGCCAGGATCGACGGGATTGCCCAGTACATGCCGCACCAGCGCAGGAAGAACAGCGTGATGGACAGGAGAGCAACGACCGCGATCGCATTGCTGACGAAGGCGACGGAGAAGATCGAAACGGTTGCGACCACGGCGGCAATACCGAAAAGCGTCCTGAAGACGAGGTTTGGCGAACCGCCGCGCGCACGCCAGGTATCGGCAATCCAGCCGCCGGCGATTTCGCCGACGAAGCCGGAAAAGAAGATCACGAAGGTCGCGCCGCCCAGCGCCTTGATGTCGAGGCCGTGCACCTTGAACAGGTAGTTCGGCAACCAGGTGAGAAGACCGTAGAACACGGCGTTGAAGAACATCCAACCGCAGCACATGAACCATACCGAGCGGTGCTTGAAGTAGGCAGCACGACCCTGGCCGGTCGAATGCGGCGACGCGGCGTCTTCAGCGGCGTGGGCCTCCTCGATGTAGCGGGCCTCGGCCTCATTGACCGAGGGATGTTCGCGCGGCGAGTTGCGGATGTACCACCACGCCCACAGGCCGCAGACCATCGTGCCGGCGCCTGCGACGACGAAAGCCATGCGCCAGGAGTCGAAAACAGCGATAAGCCACGCGATCACGACCGCGCCCAGCGCCGCACCCAGCGGCGCACCGCCATCGAGCAGGGTCGCGCCGCGCCCACGCTCGTTCTGGGTCATCCACATCGCATTGAGCTTGCCGCCGGCCGGATAGATCGGAGCCTCCGCGGCGCCGAGACCGAGGCGGGTCAAAACCAGGACGAACCAGCTCGGAGCCATTGCCGCAATGGCCTGGAAGAAGCCCCAGCCGACCGTTGCCGCCGCAATGACGGCGCGCGGCTTGAAGCGATCGGCCAGCATTCCGCCGGGAACCTGCATGAACGCATAGGTCCAGAAGAACGAGCTCAGGATCAGCCCCTGCGTTGCAGGATCGAGATTGAACTCCTTGGCGATAATCGGCATCGCAACGGAAAGCGACGCGCGATCGATGTAGTTGATGGAAATAAGAAACAGCATCAACAGAAAGATATTCCATCGAACGCTGCTGCGTTTGCCTCCGATTTCACCGGCGGCCGTTGTGACAGTCATGCTCAAGTCCTCCCTTGGCCCGTTGAGATTGCGACGCCGCTCCTCTCCAGCATCGCAATTCAAGCAGAAGCTAAACCGAGGCGGCCGGCTCAGCAACGAAATTTTGCATTCTGCATGCAATCTATATCTAACACATTGATATTACATGTATATTAATGAACATATTTTCGCGAAAATGCTCTAGTTCGCTAGATTTATCCGGCGCCAGCGCGATTGCCGAAATAATTCGATTTGGATTGCGGGCAAAAACACGAACAGCCGCTACTGCCTCGTCGTAGCGGCTGTCGAGGATGCGGCGGAACTCTGCGCGCACGGGAACCGCAGAGCGCCAAGCGTCTAGATGGATGGCCAAAGGAGGCTCTGGTGCTTTGATATTAAGGCGTCTCCGCTGAGAGCAGAATGCTCTGCAGAGTCGCGCGAAAGAGGAAACGTATTGTGCCCCCCTGTTTAGGTGAAACGCAATGAAGTGCTGCCAATTCCAATGAAATCCGCCGTCACCGCAGCGCCCGGTTCCACAAAAACCATTCCGGCGTAGGAGCCAGTCGTCACCAGTGAGCCGGCCCTGATGCCGCCGCGGCTTCGCACGCAATGGTCTACGAGCCATAGCAAAAGCCAGCGTGGATCACCGGCGGGATTGCCGCCGCGCTGATCGGCTTTCACGACGCCGTTGATCGTCAGGCGCACATGGGCGTCGGCGAGCCCCTCGCCGTCCCAGGCGATTCCCGCGGGATCGTAGACGAAGCCGCCGTTGCTCTGATTGTCGGCAAGTTTCCAGAGTGGATCGGCAGTTTCCCAATCCACCAGCCTTGTATCGACGATCTCTATTGCCGCGTGGATGGAGGCGACGGCGGCGTAGACCTCACTTTCGCTCAAAGGCTCGCTGCGCGGCGCAATATCGCGACCAATACGGAAAGCGATCTCGGGCTCGACACAGTAGATGTTCAGATCTGAGGACGGCCATTCGGTCGGCCCCGCCTTCATGGCACTCGCGAGCAGGGGAGCTGCATTCGGCGTGGCATCTGGTGACTTTGCGCCCACCTTCCAGCCGCCAACCGGCCCGAGGTGGTGCGCGACGGCGTCTTGTACTAGGTAGGCCGCGTCGGCGTCGCGGGGGCCGGGCGAGAGAACCCGCGCCAGTTTTCTTGCTCTCCTGCTTTCGATCAGCAGCGAGGCTGCCTCTTGGATATTGAAGGTCATGATGGTCTCCTGAACTCGAAAATGACTGTCAGCCGATCGGGGGCCAGCGATCGACCCACGGATGGGCGCGTTCGTATTGCGCCGCGACACGAAGCAATTCCTCGTCATCGCCGAAGCGGCCAACGAGCTGGAAGCCGATCGGCAGACCGGAATGCGCCGGCGCACATGGAATGCTCGCACCCGGCAGACCGCCAGCATTGGCAAAGGCGGTGAAGACGGCGTGCCCTCGAGGACCGACCGGCGTGCCGTCGATCCTGTCGGGATGGCTTGTCTGTGCGGGCCAGGGAAGAGCTGCGGCGCTTGGCGTCATGATCAGGTCATAGGATTGGAAGAACTCCGCCAAGATCGAGCGCATTCTGGTAACGGCATCGAGCGCGCCGACATAGTCGGCGGCCGTCAGCCTCGCGCCATTCTCGGCCATTTGCCGAAGCGGCGGTGAGATCTGCGACAGATCCCTACCGTGTATCAGCCAGGCAAGTCCCGCCGGCCCGACGACCGACCAGATCCGATCGAGCGCCTCCAGATCGACGGGCACCGACCCTTGATCGACCACATGCCCGAGCGCCTGGAGATTGATGGCGGCCGCCGCAACACTCGCCGTAATCTCCGGATCGACAGGTGAACCGCCGAAGTGCTGCACGAAAAGAATGCGCAGTCTTTTCGGATCACAATCGGTATCAGCTTCGGCCCGCGCAAAAACCATCGATGCACGGTCGTGCGGATCGCCGCCGCTCATGGCGCAAAACACCAGCGCAGCATCCGCCACAGTGCGCGCGATCGGTCCAATCGCCTCGAAGTCGTGGAGGATGACCGGCAAGCCGTCGGCGCGCGCCACCCGGCCCGGCGACGGCTTGAACCCGAAGAGCCCGGTGTGAGATGCCGGCCGGCGGATCGAACCGCCACCGTCCGTCCCGATCGCAACCGGTCCGAGACCCGCGGCGACCGCGGCGACCGCGCCGCCGCTCGAACCGCCTGGGGTCAGCCGCACGTCCCAGGGGTTTCTGGTCGGCCCGAACAGCGGGTTGTCCGTGTAGCCCTGAAGCGTGAATTCGGGCACGTTCGTCTTGCCGAGGATCACCATGCCCTCGGCCCGCAGCCTCGCCACGGGAAGCTCGTCCTCGTCAGGAACATGGCCGGCGAACAGCCGGCTGCCCCAGGTTGTCCGCATCCCCCTGACGGGAATATTGTCCTTGACGGTGAGCGGCACGCCGTCGAGCGGGCCGCACGCCTTTCGATCGCGCCAACGGCGTTCGCTTTCGGCGGCCGCCCGCAGCACACCCTCACGATCAAGTGTCACAATCGCATTGAGACGCGGGTTGACGTCCTCGATCCGATCGAGGATGGCGTTCATGATTTCAACCGGCGAGATTTCGCGGGCGGCATACGCCCGCGAAAGAGTTCCGGCTCCAAGTGACCAAAAGGCAGCAGTTGTCGGCATCAGTTCATGTTCCTCGGCAGCCACAGGACAAGCTCCGGCGCAAACCATAGGAGCACGGTAAAGCCGAGCATGATCGCCACGTATGGCCAGACTCCGGCGATGACATCGTTGATCGAACCGCCATCCTTGCGGATGCTTTGCACGACGTAGAGATTCATGCCGACCGGTGGGGTGATCATCGCGATCTCGCTCATCAGAACGATGAAGATGCCGAACCAGATCGGATCCACACCAAGATGAGTGACGATCGGATAAGCGATCGGGATGGTCGTTACCTGCATCGACAGCACCTCCAGGAAGCAGCCGAGGATCAGGTAGAACACGATCAGGATCAGGATGAACTCCGTTGGCCCGACCCCGAGCGAGGAAACGAACTTGGTCAGCTCCTGCGGAATGTTGAGGAAGTTGAGGGTTACGTTGAGGATGAACGAGCCGCAGATAATCAGAATGATCATGCCGGTGATTGCAGCGGTGTTACGGAAGCACTGATGCAGAGACGAAAGATCGAAGTGGCCGACCGTGAGCGCGAAGCCGAGCGCGATGACGACGCCGAGCGACGCCGCTTCCGTCGGAGTGGCCCAGCCGAGATAGAGGCTGCCCATCACAAATCCAAAGATGACGAAGGGCGGTACGAGGTGACGGGAGAGATTGAGCTTTTCACTGAATGACAGCTGCGCTTCGACGAGACCTGCCCCTCTCCAGTTCGAATAGGCGATGTAGCTCATGAAGATGAGGGTGAGCAGGATACCCGGGATGACGCCAGCGATGAATAGCTTGCCGATCGAGTTGTTGGTGATCGAGCCATAGACGAGCATCGCGACGCTCGGCGGAATGAGGATGCCAAGCGTGCCGCCAGCGGCAAGCGACCCGAGCGCCTGGCGCTTGTCGTAGCCACGCTCGTGCAGTGCAGGCAGTGCTACTGTGCCGATTGTCGCAGCAGTCGCCACCGACGAACCACATGTTGCCGCAAAAAGAGCGCAGGACGCCATGTTGGAATGGAGCAACCCGCCGGGCAGTCGACCCAACCACGCCGACAGCGAGACAAACATCCGGTCGGCAAGACCGCTGCGGAGCAGGATTTCGCCAAGCAGGATAAACAGCGGGATGGCGGTCAGCAGATTTTCGTTCTGAACACTCCAGATCACGCTGCCCATGGATTCGATCATGGGCAGGCCGACGATCGCTAGACCGCCAACAACGCCTGCGCCGGCCATGACGACCGCAACGGGCACGCCCAGCAAAAGGACGCCTAGAGCAACAAGAAAGGCTATGGATATCGTTGTGATGCTCATCAGATTCTCCTACGTCGCTCAGCGGCGGTCCAGGTCCTGCAGTTCATCTTTGATCTCTTCGACGGTTTCACGCGGGCCGTAGGTTCGGTTGAGAACGCTCGCCTTACCCGTCAGCAGCAGTGCGGTAGCGTGAAGGGCCATGGCGACCGCAACGACGGCAAAGACCACGAGCGATGCGTACCAGACGCCCTGTGGGTAGATCAGAGGGGTGGCCCATGGCGTCGGTGCGGTACTTTGATAGGTCAGCGTGTCGAGGAGAATGGTCAGGCACACCCAGGCGAGCATTACGCCGAAACCTGCGAGGAGAACGATCGAGAGCCAGTTCAACAGCGTCTGCAGGACCTTTGGCAACTTCAGATGAAACAGCTCGATGCGAATATGTGCGCGGTCGACCAGCGCAGTCGTAAAGGCGAGCGAGGAGCCGACGGCAAGCGCATAGCCGCCGAGTTCGTCGACGCCCTGGAGCGAGAAGCCGAAGAGCTTTCGGCCCAGCACCTCGAGCAAGACCAGCACTGCAAGTGCAAGGAAGATATAGCCGGTAATGTTGGCAAACAGCGCCCCAAGTGAGCGCAAAGCGTCGGAGAAATGCGCGGCCTTTGCCGGCGGAGCCGAGCCGAGCGTCGTGGGTTGGGTATGTTGCATGGGATCCTCTATCCTCTCGTTGATGGCAAAAAGGCCTCCCACATGGGAGGCCCTCGCTCATTGCGGTTACTGGAGCCCGATGGTCGGCCCGACCAACTTCTTCCACAACTCGCTGCAGCCGGGATAGGATTTCTCGCACACCTGTGACCATGCCGGGAACGAGACCGTCTGGACGGCGCCCTGCACCGTTTTCAGGTCCTCGTCCGTGACCGGCACTTCGGTCATCGCGAATTTTTTCACGGTCGTGCAGGGTTCCCTGCCGACATTGCAGCGCGAGGCGTCCTCGAAGAGTTCTTTCGAGTAGCCCCAAATATCATCCTCCAACGCCTTGAAAGCCTCGGTCAGCTTTGCCTGCTGCTCAGGCGTAAATTTGTTCCAGCTATCGAGATTGATAGCATAGGCATTGAGAGCAATCTGAAAGCCAAGCGGCATGAAGTGTGTCGCTACCTCGGGCCAACCCGCCGTGTTTGCCGAGCTTGGGCCGGTGATGGCACAGTCGACGACGCCCCGCTGCAGCGACTGCTGCGTCTCACCGAAGGAGATGGTGACGGGAATGCCACCGATCTTTTCGATGAACTGGGCGAGCGACTGGTCGTAGACGCGTACCTTCTTGCCCTGCAGATCAGAAAGCCCGCGAATTTCAGCGTTGCAGAAAACCACCTGCGGACCGAACGGCCAGATCGCCAGCAGCTTGCCGTTGAACTGATGCTGCAGCCGCTTATCGAACTCTTCGCGATAGGCGTCGACGACCTTGCGCGCCGTCTCGTAATTGGCATTGACGCCGACCAGGTCCGCGCCGAGCAGGAACGGTTCATCGCGCGAGGCCTGAGCGATACGCAGGGTTACGATGTCGAATAGACCGGACTTGAGGACGCGCAGTCCCTCACTGTCCTTGATACCGATAACGTCCATCGGCTTGTAGTCGACGGCAAGCGGCAGGCCCGTCGTCTGTGCCAGATTCTCGAAGAACGGCTTTTCCTTGTTCTGCTGAATAAGACCTGTGGCAAGCAGGTTACCGGCAACACGCAATGAGATGTCCTCGGCACTGGCTGCGCCAGCGAGAAGACTTAACCCGAAAGTAAGAGAGAGAAGCTTTCGCATGATTTTCTCCATTGGTTCCCTACTGGTGGTTTGTTCGGCGCCGGTTGACCGGCGTTCTCGCGATGACTGGCCGCCTTTGTCTATTCTGCGGCGTGCGCCACCGATCCCGCATTTCCATTGAGGTATTTCATCGCCGCCTCGACGCCGCCCGACCGGTGCGGAATGCCACACACAGCCAGCCCCATCTCAACGCCGGCAAGCGTGCCCATCACCATCAGGTCATGGAAGTCACCGAGGTGGCCGATCCGGAACACCTGGTCGGCAAGCGGTCCAAGACCATTGCCCAGCGACATGTTCGAGCGCCTCAGAATCTCGGCGCGCAATCCATCCGCCGAATGTCCTTCCGGAAGGCGCACTGCCGTCAGGGACGAGGAATATTCGGCCGGGTTCCGGCACTGGATTTCCAGGCCCCAATGGATAACCGCGCGCCGCGTGGCCTCGGCCGCCCGGTCGTGTCGGGCAAAGACGTTGTCCAACCCTTCCTCGTGCAGCATGTCCAGCGCAACCTTCAGGCCCTGAAGCAGGTTTGTCGCCGGCGTGTAGGGGAAGTAGCCGGTTCTGTTGGCCGCAAGCATATCTTCCCAGTCCCAGAAGGAACGCGGAAGTCGGGCCTTCTTCGCCGCCGCCAGTGCCTTTTCCGAGATGGCGTTAAAGGAAAGACCCGGCGGCAGCATCAATCCCTTTTGCGATCCGCCGACGGTTACGTCGACGCCCCATTCCTCGTGGCGATAATCGATCGAGGCCAGCGAGGAGATCGTATCCACCAGAAGCAATGCCGGGTGGCGCGCGTTGTCAATGGCGCGCCGGACGGCGGCGATATTGGATGTGGCGCCCGTCGAAGTCTCATTGTGAACGACGCATACCGCCTTGATGGCGTGGCCCCTATCCTCCCTCAGGCGTGCCTCGATGAGACCAGCATCGGCGCCCGTGCGCCAATCCCCCTTGAGGAATTCGGCGTTGATGCCAAGCCGTCCGGCCATCTTGTTCCAGAGCGTGGCGAACCAACCTGTCTCGAACATCAGCACATGGTCGCCGGGCGACAGCGTATTCACCAACGCCGCCTCCCACGCGCCGGTTCCAGAGGCCGGATAGATGATGACAGGACCGGACGTCTTGAAGACGGAGCGAATCCCGGCCAGCACCGCCTCGCCCAGTTTCTGAAATTCCGGCCCGCGATGATCGATGGTCGGTTTGGCGACGGCCGCCAGTACCGGCAAAGGCGTGTTGGTAGGACCTGGGATCTGCAAGAAGTGTCGCCCGCTATGCGTCATCGTATGAAACTCCTCCCTTTGAATGCCTCAATGTTAGAAAATTTGCATACAATTTATCGACTGGCAACGGCAAATTTGCATTCGAAGAAAACTTGCGCAGTTTGACTCAGCATGGGATGATACCTAAACCAAGAATGGCATCGGCGCAGCTTGTTCCGTCAAACCACTTGATTGCGGCCGGCCATTGGTTATGAACGATGCAGGAGCATCGGGAGGAAGATGTGGAATATGAACAGCTGCAAGCGGCTACAATTTTGAATGCAAAAATCGATGAAGAAGTTGAAAGCCTGCACGATGGAATCTTGAGCAAGCTGCGCGATTTCATCGTCGAAGGTCATCTTCGCCCAGGCGATCGTGTCCCCGAGCGGCAACTCTGCGAGAGTCTCGGCGTTTCCCGCACGCCGCTGCGCGAGGCACTCAAAGTCCTGGCCGCCGAGGGTCTCATCGAACTCTTGCCAAACCGGGGCGCTCGCATTCGCGAGTTCACGCCCGACGACGTGCGCGAGTTCTTCGAGATGCTGGCGGGCATGGAATCAACGGCCGGCCGGCTGGCCTGCGAACGCATAACCGAAGCGGCGATCGGGGAGATCGAGGCGCTACACTATCAGATGTACGGGCATTACATGCGCCGGGAACTGCCCGAATATTTCCGCCTGAACCAACTCATACACGAACGTATCGTCGCCGCTGCGGGAAACCACGCGCTTGAGACCTATTACCATGGACTGACCGCGCGTATGCGCCGGTTGCGCTACTCTGCGAACACGATCAAGCGGGATCGATGGGGCCAGGCCATGCGCGAGCACGAGCAGATATTGGACGCGCTCAGACGTCGGGACGGTCGGGAACTTGCCGAAATCCTCCATGAGCACCTGATCCATAAGTGGAACGCGACCTGCGAACCATTGGGGACCTCGGAAGTGGAATGAACGCAGCCGTTGTCAGGGCAGTCGAAGCCCGCACGGCACACTCTTCCGCGGTGTTGATTTAAGCACGGCCATCCGGGCAAGGGGAGTAGCGACCTGATAGTGGGCATCCGTCGGAGGGGCACGCATATCCGGCGTTCTCTATTTCGCGATGCAGGAGCGTTCATTTGGGGCGGAACAGCATCGGACGACGCAGCAACGACAGGGAGTCGGGGGACGTAAATGCTCGTGAAGATTTTTCGTAGACCTCTTGTCACGGCATCGATCGGCTCGTGTTTTGCTGAGCCCGCCTTCGCCTCACAGGGCGGCCTGCCCGGCGCTGCAATGTCCCTTTGGTGGGCGCTGCCATTTACCGGCCTGTTGCTTTCCATCGCAACCGGTCCCCTGCTCTACCCTCACTTCTGGGAACGCCACTACGGCAAAATCACCGTCGGCTGGGCGATGCTGACCGTGCTGTCGATGTTGCTGTTCCATGGCCCGGCTGTCTCGGCGGAAGCGGTACTGCATGCACTGCTCGTCGAATACATGTCCTTCATTATATTGCTGTTTGCGCTGTTCACGATAGCCGGCGGCCTCCTGGTCGCCGGCAACATTCACGGCTCACCGCGCAACAATGCGGGGCTGCTTCTGATTGGAGCTGCACTTGCCTCGGTTGTTGGGACCACCGGCGCCTCGATGATCATGATCCGCCCGGTGATACGCGCCAACGACAATCGCCGCTTCAATGCGCATGTCGTTGTATTCTTCATTTTTTTGGTGTCGAACATCGGCGGCTCTCTGACCCCGCTCGGCGATCCTCCGCTTTTCGTCGGTTTCCTGCGCGGCGTCGATTTCTCCTGGACCACGACCCATCTCTATAACGAGACATTCCTCGTGGCGGGCATCGTTCTCACGGTCTTTGTCGCGATGGACTGGGTGCTCTACAGGCGAGAGAAACCGTTCCCCAGATTGAATGACCCGACGCCGGACTCGCGCATACGCATTCGCGGGCGCTTCAATTTCCTGCTGCTTGCCGGTGTCATCGGCGCAATCCTGCTCTCGGCCGCGTGGGACCCACACGTATCGTTCAGCATTCTCAGCGTCGAAGTCGAACTGCAGAATCTCGTCCGCGATGCCTTCACACTGGCGCTGGGCCTTCTTTCGCTTGTGGTGACAAAAAAGGAATACCGCGCCGCCAACAGCTTCTCCTGGGGACCGATCCGAGAAGTCGCAAAGCTCTTTGCCGGCATTTTCGTTTGCATTGTCCCGGTTATCGCCATGCTGCGCGCCGGAGGCGATGGCGCGTTCGGCCCTCTGGTGTCGTTGGTTACGACGGAATCGGGCGCGCCAAATGATCTCGCCTATTTCTGGCTCACTGGATTGCTTTCTTCGTTTCTGGATAACGCACCGACCTATCTTCTCTTTTTTGAATTGGCCGGCGGAGATCCGCATGTCCTGACGACGACGCTGTCGAGCACCTTGACCGCGCTCTCCACAGGCGCGGTGTTCATGGGCGCGAACACCTATATCGGGAATGCACCCAACTTCATGGTTTATGCCATAGCTCGCGAACGCGGCATCAAGATGCCGAACTTCTTCGGCTACATGCTCTGGTCAGGGGCGGTCTTGATTCCGACTTTCCTCGTTGCGAGCTACGTCTTCTTCAGCTAGGCGATCGCCTGGGCCGTATGAAATGGCCGCAATGCGCAAGGTTGCAAAACGCCGTCGCTCAGGCGGCACACCCGCAGCCATTCTTGGCGTCGGGTCCACGGCCTCGCCCACCCTTCAGCACGAAGCGACCGGCATGGGGCGACTGGCTGAGCCTGAATAGCAACCGCTCAAGGGCGTCGCGCCCTGAGTTCCGCACGATACATTATGCGATCCCAGGCGCCGCACCAACCCTGACCGCCACAAGCTGGCCAAAAATGGCGCGACGGCACCGGGCGCGGGCAGTATTGCACTTGCCTATCAGGATCTCGGTGGTTCTGTTCGCTGGTTCGGAAAGCCGCATCCAGCAATTTACCAGCATGCGTTGTCGCTTCTTAACAACGTGGCGGCGGAGCGCGTGATCTGCATCGGCGATAGCATCGAGCATGATATTGCCGGCGCAGCCGGGTCTGGCCTCGCTTCCTGTCTCGTCAGAACCGGGATCCTTGCGGCCAGTTCCGACAATGATCTCGCATCGATCATTGCCGCGCATGACGCGCGTCCCGACTTCCTGATGGACAGTTTCAAGGCGTAAGAGCCTGAAAATGTATGCGAGACACATTTTGTGTTTGCGGAATCATCGATCCGCGTAAGAAATGCCACTCCGGCAAGGGAGGCGCCGGAGTGGCTTTGCTCAGAACAGCGCCACGACCTTGTCCGCGATGGCGTGTCCGAGCTTGATGTTGGTCTCGGCAGAGAAATGGATGCCGTCCACGCCGTCGGTCGTGACGTGGTCGCCGGCGGCCAGGAACTCGACCTTGGTGAAGTCGGCGAGCGCCTTGTAGAGGCCGGCGAGCTGTTTCGACTTTTCGTAGCCGCCGACGAACATGCCTTCGAACCACGGATCGAGCATCGATGCTAGCGGCGGCGGGGCGACGACGAGCACCTTCGGCGCCGGATAGGGCGTGCCGACCCCGCCGGCCGAGGTCAGCACCTGCCCGACCAGCTTGCCCATGCCATTGGCGATCTCATAGGGTGTGCGGTGGAAATAGGATTTCGTATCGTTGGTGCCGAGCATGAGGATGACGAGATCGAGCGGCAGGTGGCTGGCGAGTGCCGAGGGCAGGTAGGCGCCGCCGTTCAGCCGCGGATCGTTCGGGTCGTCGAGACTGGTGGTACGGGCGCTCAGGCCCTCCTCGATGATGTGGTAGCCGTCCCCCAGCTTCGCGGCCATCGCGCCGGTCCAGCGCTGCTCGTAGGGATAGCGCAGTGTGGGGGCGGATTCCTTCACGGGGATCCAGCCCCAGGTCAAAGAATCTCCGAAGCACAGGATTGAGCGCTTTTCCGCCATTTATTCCTCCTTGAATGGCTGTTGATATCACTTGCCGGCGCGAAGGCCGTAGAAGATGGCCGCAAGCAGGATGATCAGGCCCTGGGCGACGAGTTTTCCTGCATCACCCACGCCGAACATCGTCATCACCACGAAGAGGAAAGCGAAGCAGAGCACACCGAAGAACGGTCCCCAGACGCCCCCCTCACCCCGCCCGAAGACGACTCCGCCGAGAATCGTCGCGGCGACCGACAGGATCGGCAGATCGAGCCCGACGCGCACACTGCCGACGGCAATGGAAGCCGTCTGCACCAGCGCGGCTATCACCGCCATCAGTCCGGCCAGCGTGTGGGCAAGGATGACGGTGCGCTCTACTGGCACGCCGGAAAAATGCGCGGCCGGCATGCTTTCCCCGACTGCGGCGACGAAGCGGCCGAAAACGGTCTGCGACAGGAGCAGTGCCATCAGCGCGGTGAGCGCGATCCAGAAAAGCACCGGACTCGGCAAGCCAATGAAGCGGGTGTTGAACAGCTCGGCGAAGATCTTCGGCACGTCGCCCGGCGGCTTGCCGCTCGAAAGATATTGCACGAAGCCGACAAGCACGATGGACAGTGCCAGCGTGACGATGACCGCGGAGACCCGGCGCTTGGCGACCATCAGGCCGTTGAAGAGGCCGATGGCAAGGCCGGTCGCGAGCGCCGGCACGACATAGAAGCCGAGCGAGGCGCCGGGGAAGATGCCGGACGAGATGCAGTAATTGATGAGAAGGATGACGCCGCCGCCCGAAAGGTCGATCGATTTCACCCGCATGACCAGAAGCTGCCCGAGCACGAGAATGCCGAGCGGCACGACCTGGCGCACGAAAACGCCGAGCACGTTGGCATTGAGCATCTGCGGGCGGGCGACGAAGAGGATCACCAGCAGCACGACGAGCAGATAGTAGGACGGCGGAACCTTGGAGACGCGCCGGAAGAGGGTCGAATTGACGAGAGCCGACATGATCAGAGTCCGATCTTCTTGCGCGACTGGAGTGCCACGACGGCCATGAGCAGGATGCCCTTGATCGCCGTCTGCACGAAAGGCGTGATGTTGAGCAGGTTCATGCCGTTCGAGAGCAATGCCAGAACCGCGACGCCGATGACCGTTCCATGCAGGCTGCCGATGCCGCCGGAGAGTTGCGTGCCGCCGATGGCGACCGCCGTGATCGCATCGAGCTCCATCAGGAGGCCGACATTCGGATCGCCCGAGACGATGCGGCCGGCAAGGAACACCCCGGCAAGGGCGGCGAACAGCGCGCAGATCACATAGGCAAGCAGGATGTTGCGGCTGGCCTGGATACCGAAGTTGCGCGCGGCATCAGTCGAGCCTGAGGCGAGACCGCCGCCGATGGCAAAGAGATGCAGGCCGTAGCGCGAGCCGTAAAGCAGCTTCCAGGCGACCAAGAGCGTGACGATGCCCCAGAAGAGCGGCAGCGGCAGGCCGAGGATCGAGCCCTCGACCAGCCAGCGCACGCCCTCCGGCACGGCACCGCCGGAGACCGGGCGCAACACGCGGGTGATGCCGAGCACGACATATTGCATGGAGAGGGTCGCGACGATCGGATGCACGTTGAGCCGGGCGACGCAATAGCCGTTGGTGGCGCCGATCAGGCCGGCGAGCAGGAAGACGCCGGGAATGGTGACATAGCCCGGCAGATCGAGGGCGAGAATGGCCGTCGTGAAGCTGACGACCGAGCCGGTCGAGAGATCGAGACCGCCGACGAGCACGACGAACATCTGCCCGACCGCCGTGATCAACAACGGCATGCCCTGCGCGACGAGGTTGGCAAGGTTGCTCCACTGGCCGAACTGGCTGGTGGTCGCGGCAAGCCAGAGCGCCATGGCGAGCGTAATGACCAACGGCAGCAGCCAGAGGCCCTGCCGACTGCCGCGACCGGTGAGCAGTTTTCCAAGGGTGGAAGAAGAGGGTGTCATCAGGCTTTTCCGTCCGTCATGCGCTGAGCGCCGCATCGAGAATGCCGTGCTCGGTTGCCTCCGCAGCGCGCATTTCCGACACGACCGTATTGCCGTGGATCACGTAGAGGCGGTCGCAGAGGCCGATCAGCTCGATCGTCTCGCGCGAGAGGACGAGCACCGCACCGCCCGATTTCGCAAAGTCCCGCAAGATCCGGTAGATTTCCGCCTTGGCGCCGACATCGACGCCGCGCGTCGGCTCCTCGATGAGGAGCAGGTCGGCATCGGTGGCAAGATAACGCCCTAGCAGGACCTTCTGTTGGTTGCCGCCGGAGAGCGCGCCGACCATGGCGGACGGTCCCGACGCCTTGACGTTCAGCCGCCGCATCGTTTCCGCGATGACGGCGCCGTGGCGCTTCGCGGCTTTCAAGGCCGGGCGTCCGGCATGCAATGCCGTGACGATGTTCTGGCCGACGGAGTGATCGAGGAACAGGCCCTCGTCCTTGCGGTCTTCCGGCACAAAGGCGCCACCGAGCGCCTGCCAGCGCCGCACGCCGCTTTCCTTCGGCACGGGAAGCCGGATGGTGTTTCCACGGCGCGACACCGTGCCTTCGACCGGTGAAAACTGGCCGACCAGTGCACGCAGCGCTTTCTGCTGCCCCTGCCCTTCGAGCCCGGCAAAGCCGACGATCTCGCCCTTCTTCACCGTGAAGGAAAACGGCTGGTTGTCCGCCTGAAGCCGAAGACTAGATACCGAGAGCGCCACATCTCCCTCCCCGTCGCCGCGCTCCGGGAAGAGATCTTCAAGCTCACGCCCGACCATCATCGCGATCAGGGATGTGGGCGTCATCTCCGCGAGCGGCCGCGTACCAACCAGCTGGCCATCCTTCAGCACCGTCACCACATCGCAGATCGCAAAGATTTCGTCCATGCGGTGGGAGATGTAGACGATGGCCTTGCCGGATTCGCGTAGTGCCCGGATATGCCTATTGAGGACTTCGACATCGGCGGCGTTCAATGCCGCCGTCGGCTCGTCGAGAATGAAGACATCGGCGTCTGCATCGATTCCGTGGGCGATCTCGACGAATTGCCGTTCGGCGATGGAGAGCTCCGAGATCAGCGTATCCGGATCGAGTGTCAGACCAAGGCGGCCGAGCGCGCCCTTCGTCTCCTCGCGCATGCGCCGCCGATCGATGCCGCCGAGGTGGCCGGTAGGTTCGCGGCCGAGGAAGATGTTTTCTGCAATCGTCATGTTGGGAAGCAGTGACAGCTCCTGAAAAACCGTCGATATGCCGGCTTCGAGTGCGGCGCGCGGATTGGTGAAACTGGCGGTCCGGCCCGCGCGGCGGATTTCGCCGCTGTCCGGCTGGTGCACGCCGGCCAGGATCTTCATCAGCGTCGATTTGCCGGCGCCGTTTTCACCCATCAAGGCATGTACGGTGCCAGGCGCCAGCGCCAGTGACACGCCGCGAAGGGCGACGCTACCGCCAAAAGCCTTGGATATGCCGGCCATTTCAATGAGATGCGACATGGATTTCCTCCCCAGATGACGGGAGGCAGGTAGACGCCCCGCCTCCCGGCTCGGTCGCCTACTGCTTGGCGTAAAACTCTCTGAGCTGCTCTTCGGAAAGTTCCGACGGCCACCAGACATTGGCCGACAGGTCGTCGCGGTAGTATTTCTTGACCTTTTCGACGTCCCAGCCCGGCGGGTTGTAGTTGTAGTGCTTGTGAAGCGCCTTGCCCTCCAGAAGCGCTACGGCAGCGCGGATGCCGGCAGCGCCCTGGGCCGGACTGTATTCCGACGAAACCGACTTGAAGCCGTCGGCGATCCACTGGCCGAAGAAGCCATTGTTGCCCTCGCCGGAGATCGGCGGGATGACCGCACCGAACTGCTTGAACACGTCGACGCAGGCGCGCGTCATGTCCGCACCCGACGACCAGATGCCGTCGACATTCGGGTCATTGAGGTAAAGCGTCTCGCAGACCTTCTTGGCCTTGTCGTACTGCCAGTCGCCGTGTTCCTCGGCGGCGATCTTGATCTCGGTGCCTTCCAGCGATTGCTTGAGGCCGTTGTAACGGTTCGTATCCTCCGGATGGCCGGCAAGGCCGCGCAGTACCCAGATATTGCCCTTGCCGCGGAGCTCCTTGACGAGGAAATCGCCCATGACCTTGCCGAAATGCTCGGCACCGCCCTGGATTTCCGTCGTGTAGGCCTCGGATTCGATGCGGCCGGTGTGCAGTACGACCGGAATGCCCGCCGCGATGGCCTTCTCGATGCTGGCATTGGCCGAGGTCGAGGTGACCGGCTGGACGATCATCGCATCCACTTTCTGGGCGATCAGGTCCTCGATATCGGCAACCTGCTTCTTCTGATCGAAGCCGGCATCGAGCAGGATGAACTTGCTGATGCGCTTGTCGCGGTCGGCGGCGGCCTGCGCCTCATGCGCGACCTGTACGGTCCAGGTATTGGCGTTGACGCCAAAGCTACTCATGCCGATGACCCAGGGCGCATCCTTCTTGTACTTGCCCTCTGCCACCGTGGGGTTGTTTTCAGCGCGGGTCGTGACGCCCTCGAGCAGCGGCACCTCCTGCGCCAAGCTGTTCGTTGCAAAGACCACGCCGGCCAAAAGAACCGACAGGCCGATTTTCCTGATGCTGCTGCTCATACTTCTCCTCCAAAAGTAGGCGTCCAACGGGGGAATTGCCGTCCGGAAGGCATGCGGCATCGGCAGCCCGCGACGCATGTCCGGTGCTCGTGCACAGCCTTTGTAAACGACCTGAACTCTCCTCCGGCCGACACAAAACCACTGGCGTTTTCGACTGTCAATAGTTATTCAGACTGAATGAATAATAGACCATCCTTGCAAATCACCCCTGCGGATGCGAAGTCTGAACCCGAAAAGCGGGCATGCGACCCGGTGGAGGAGACAGTGACGCGGACCGTTCTATGCTTCGGGGATTCCAACACCCACGGCCAGATTCCCGGCCGCGGACCACTCGAACGTTATGCCCGAGGGAAACGCTGGGGCGGCGTGCTGGAAGGGCTGCTAGGCCCCGGTTGGCAGGTCGTCGAGGAGGGTTTGAGCGGCCGCACGACCGTTCATGATGATCCGATCGAAGGCGCACTGAAGAACGGCCGCACCTATCTGCGCCCCTGCCTGCAAAGCCACACGCCACTCGACCTCATCATTATCATGCTCGGCACCAACGATCTGAAGCGGCGCTTCAACATGCCGCCTTCGGAGGTCGCCATGGGCATCGGCTGCCTCGTGCACGATATACGCGAGCTTTCGCCCGGCCCCGCCGGCCACGATCCGGAAATCATGATCGTCGCCCCGCCGCCGATGCTCGACGATCTGCGTGAATGGGAATCGATCTTCTCCGGCGCGCAGGAGAAATCCCGCAAGCTGGCGCTGGAATTCGAGATCATGGCGGATTCGCTGGAGGCGCATTTCTTCGATGCCGGCACGGTCTGCCAGTGCTCGCCGGCCGATGGTTTCCACATCGACGAGGCGGCCCACCGCCAACTCGGCGAGGCGCTCGCGCAGGAAGTGCTGGCGATCGGGTGGGCCGATGCGTAAGCCCTTCTCTTTAGCCGTGACCGCCGCCCTTTCCGGGAAGGATTGTCGCCTTGCCTGACATGCGTTTCGCGCCGCCCAACCCGCTTCGCATCGCGGACCGCGCCAGCGGCCTCAACTCGCTGAGCGTGCGCAGCCACAACGAGCGCCTCGTCCTCTCGCTGCTCCTGCAGAACGAGGCGACGACCCGCCTCGAAATCGGCGAAAAGACCGGACTTTCGGCGCAGACGATCTCCGTCATCGTACGGTCGCTGGAACAGGAAGGCCTCGTCGTGCGCGGCGAGGCGCAGAAGGGCCGCGTCGGCCCGCCGACGACGCCGCTGATGCTGAATTCCGATGGCGCCTATTCCGTCGGTGTCAGCGTCGGATACCGCAACACCCATATCGTCGTCGTCGATTTCATCGGCAATGTGCAGCATCATCGCGTGATGCCGCACAGGACGGCCGATACGTTCGACGCGCCGGAAGCCCTGGCGCTCGAGATCCACCAGGCCATTGCCGGCCTTTCGGAAAGCCGGCAGACGCGCATTGCCGGCGTCGGGCTGGCGCTTCCTACCCCGCCGATCCGCTCCGGCCCGGACCATGATGTCCTTCACCGCTATCTGGAGGCTGAGCTTGGCCTACCCGTCTTCGTGCAGAACGACATAACGGCGGCCGCCGCCGGCGAGAGCCTGTTCGGCGCAGCGCGGCAATTGCAGGATTTCCTGTTCTTCTATCTCGGCGCCCGCCTGCACGGTCGGCTCGTGCTCAACCATCAGATATACAACGGCAATTCGCCGCTCAGTTACGATGTCGGCGTGCTGGCGCTGGAGCGCGCTCTGCCGGAAGGCGATCCGGTGGCAGCAAAACTCTGGGACCAGGACACGTTCTGGCCGCCCATGGAGCCGGCGTTTGCCGCCTGGCAGCAGGCCTGCGCGGAGAGCCTCGTCAGCTCAACGCGATCCCTGTTGCAATTCATCGAGCTGAAAACCGTTATTCTCTCGTCCTTCGTTCCCGCAGAAATCTGCGCAGCACTGTGTGCGCTCATGCAACAGGAAATCCCTTCGGTGAACGCCGTCGTCGGCAGCACCTCCGCCGCCCCCAAGGCTGTCGGCGCCGCGAGCCTGCCTTTCAGCTCGCGCTTCATGGTAAACTGACCCAAGCGATATGCCGAGCAGGTTAGGCATGCCACACCCGAATTCGTGACGGTCAACCGCGCGACCGGCGCCGACACGTATGAGATCATGCGGAAAGCAGATTCCGGCCAGCCATCCGGGCTGCGGCGCCTCATCAACCCGTGGCCAGTTCCGGTCGATACATGGCCTTTATCAACCAAAGACAGCAATAGTCTTGCTGTCTAGGGATTGCCATGCGATTCTTCGGGCATGATCCGAAGGAGATGAGAATGTCGGAAACGATGCTTGCAGCGCTGACCAACATTCGGACCGCGGAAGATATGATCGTGGCCTTTCGCGATGAGGAGCAGTGTCGGCGATTGCTGGAAAGCATGGTGTGGCCGGCTGGGAGAGTTTGCCCTGCCTGTGGTTACAAACGCTCGATCGCGATTGCCGGGCGCGATATGGGCAAGCGACGTGCGCGTCCGGGTCTCTATCAATGTTCCAGCGGTGATTGTCGGTTCCAGTTCACGGTGACGACCCACACGCCTCTGCATTCCACAAAGCTACCTTTGAGTCTCTGGCTGAAGGGCATGTGGCTTGTGCTGCAGTCGGATAAAGGATTGTCCTCGGTGCGCCTGGCCGAGGCTCTGGGGGTGAGCCAACCCACGGCCTGGCGGATGGGACACGCGCTGCGTCTCATGACGGCGCGCGAGCACATGCTCGATGGCACGGTGGAGATCGACCATTTTCATCTCGGTGGGCGACCGAGAATAAATCCGGATGATCCACCGCCTGGACGAGGCCGAAAAGGTCTACCGAATACCCAGAAGACGCCTGTCATGGTGATCGTGCAGCGACCAGATGACGTCACACCCGGCACTCCGGCCGGTGACGCGCGTGCTGCGGTGGTGACTGGTCTTTCGCTACGTGCAGCGGCGCGCGCCGCCGAACCGCAGATCGACCCCGATGCCTACTTGATGGTGAGCGTCCGGTGAGCTGGTTTTGTTGAGGCGGTTATGTGGCGCAAGTTACGTCACAGATGATTCATTTGTGACGTAACAAGGTACGAATGGCCAAGGTTGAGATCCTAACGGGTGC
>NZ_MBST01000047.1:0-51616 GCF_001695865.1 Ensifer sp. LC384 | reverse complement strand
CGCGGTATCCTGATCTATCTCTTCGGCCTTTCCGGCCTGATCAACATCCTGGCGCTGACCGGCGCCTTCTACATGCTGCAGATCTACGACCGGGCGCTGACCAGCGGCAGCATCTCCACCCTGGTGGCGCTGTCGGTGCTGGCGGTCGGGCTCTACCTGTTCCAGGGGCTGTTCGACGTCATCCGCTCGCAGATCCTCGTGCGGCTCGGCGCCCGGCTCGATGCGCAATTGGCGCCGCTCGCCCACAAGGTGGTGATCGAGATGCCGCGCTTCGGCTATTCGACGGCGGAGGCGACGGAGCGCGGCCGCGACGTCGACACGCTGCGCGGGTTCCTCGCCAGCCAGGGGCCGGTGGCGCTGTTCGACCTGCCGTGGATCCCGATCTATCTCGTCTTCGTCTGGCTGTTGCACCCGATGCTCGGTTACCTGACGCTCGGCGGCGCCCTGGTGCTGGCGGTGCTGACCATCATCGCCGAGGTGCTGACCCGGCGCCATTCGCACGCGATGATCAAGGCCTCGGTGGCGCGCAGTTCGGTGGCCGAGAGCAATGCCCGCAACAGCGACGTGCTGCATGCCATGGGCATGACCGGCCGCGCGGTCGACCGCTTCGAGAAGGCCAATCGCCGCCATCTCGACTGTCAGACCAAGACCTCGGACATCGGCGGCACGCTGTCGGGCCTGTCGAAGGTGCTGCGCATGATCCTGCAGTCGGCGATCCTCGGGCTTGGCGCCTATCTGGCGATCCGCGGACAATTGTCGCCGGGCGCGATCATCGCCGCGTCGATCGTCACCGCCCGGGCGCTGGCGCCGGTCGACATGGCGATCGCGCAATGGAAGGGCGTGGTGGCGGCCCGGCGCAGCTATCACCGGCTGAACGAAACACTCGGCGTGCTCGACGAGCGCTCCGGCAGCCTCGACCTGCCGGCGCCGACGACAAGCTTCAGCCTCGACAAGGTGACGACGGTGGCGCCGTCGACCGGGGCGGTGCTGTTGAGCGAAGTCAGCCTGGAGCTGAAGGCCGGCCAGGCGCTGGGTCTGATCGGGCCATCGGGCGGCGGCAAGACGACGCTGGCGCGCGCCATGCTCGGCATCTGGCCGGTGCTGCGCGGCGCGGTGCGCATCGACGGCGCCGATCTCAACCAATGGCCCGAGACGCTGTTCAACCAGCATGTCGGCTACCTGCCGCAGGACGTGGCGCTGATGGACGGCACGGTGTCGGACAACATCTCGCGCTTTGCCGAGGCGCCGAATGCGCGCGCCATCATCCGTGCGGCCAAGGCCGCCGGCATCCACGAGATGATCGTGCACCTGCCGAACGGCTACCAGACCGAACTTGGTCCTCATGGAACCGCACTGTCCGCAGGCCAACGGCAACGCATTGCCCTGGCTCGTGCTCTCTACGGGGATCCTTTTCTTGTGGTGCTCGACGAACCGAACTCCAACCTCGATGCGGAAGGGGAAGAGGCGCTCTGTCAGGCCATCCTCAAGGTGCGCGAGCGCGGCGGCATCGTCGTCATCGTCGCCCACCGCCCGAGCGCCTTGCAGACGGTCGACATGATCGGCCTGGTGCAGGCCGGCCGGCTGGTCGCCTTCGGACCGAAGGAGGAGATCCTGCCGTCGCAGAAGATGCGGCCGCTGGTGGTGGAGAAGAACCGCAGGGCGGATGCCGCCGGCAGGACGGATGCCGCCGGCAGGGCGGATGCCGGCATGAGCCAGGACATGGGCCAGCCGCAACGGGTGCCGGCGGAGTAGCCGGCACGCCGGTGCCAGGGCCGAGCATAGCGGAGATTGAAGCCGCCCTTTGGCGGCAGAGCTGAGCAGATGCGAGCGAGCGACACGAGGCCAGGGCGCAAGACGAGCTCCGCGATCGGAGCCAGCACCGGCCGAGGAGGATGTCATGGACGAGAAGCTCATCCTGAAGCGACCCGACAGCCAGCAGGCGGTCGCGCCGATGAACCGTTACGAGATCGCCGACAGGCCGGAGCGTAAGCGCGGCGGCCTGCTGCTGTCGGCGCTGTTTCTCGGCGGCCTCGGCTCGGTGTTTGCCAGCCGCGACGAGGCCGACGGCAATGCGCCGGCGCATCGGCCGGGGCTTGGCGATGGTGAGGCGATGGCGCCGGTGGACGAGCCGCAGACCGGGCCGGATCTGGCCGGCGCGCTCGATGTCATCGAGAATGTCGCGGACTATTTCCGCGAGCTGATGGCCGACTTCGCGCTGACGACGGGCACGGTTCCAACGGTTATGGGCCGGTTGCGCGCCTCGGTGCGGCTGTCCTTCGACGACGGCCGTCCCGATACCCGCTTTGTCGACGACCGGCCGTTGCAGCAGTCCAAGCGTTCGGCCAACGACAACGACCTGCCGGACTTCGACTTTCCCCGGCTGTCGTCCTTCGGCAACCTGCCGTCGACCGGCGGCCGCAATGACGATGACGATGACAATGGCGGCGGTGACGATGATGATGATGACGGCAATGGCAATGGCGGCAACAACAATGGTGGCAATAACGGCGGGAACAACGGCGGCAACGGCGGCGGCAACAACGGTGGCAATAATGGCGGCGGCAACAATGGCGGCAGCAATGGCGGCGACGACGATGACGACGATGACGGCAGCACCCGCAGCAACCGGCTGCCGGTCGTTGCCGGCCGCAACATCCTTGCCAACGGCTTCATGAACCTGTCGGCGATCATCCTGCTCGATGATCTCTTGGCCAACACCCTCGATGCCGACGGCGACCGGCTGACGATCGCCAATCTGACCGTCTCTTCCGGTTCGGTGCGCGCCTATGCCGACGGCATGTGGCTCTATACGCCGGCGCGCGGCGAGATCGGCGAGGTTACGTTCAGCTACACCGTCTCCGACGGCACCGGCAGCGTTGCCAATGGCGCGCTGCTTTCGCTGCTCGACTGGCCGGCCCATGAGATCGAGGGCACCGAAGGACCGGACGTGCTGATCGGCACGCCGCGTCCCGACATCGTCGCCGCCCTTGGCGGCGACGATGTCGTCTATGGCCGCGAGGACGACGACCTGATCCTCGGCGGCAGCGGCAACGACACGCTGCTGGGCGGCGACGGCGACGACACCCTGCATGGCGATGACGGCCATGACCGGCTGTTCGGCGGCAACGGCGACGACATCCTGTTTGGCGGCGCCGGCGACGATCGGCTCCATGGCGAGGCGGGCGACGACATCCTCATCGGCGAGGCCGGCGACGATACGCTCTCGGGCGGCGAGGGCGACGATCGGCTGTTCGGCGAGGACGGCAAGGATAGTCTCGAGGGCGATGCCGGCGACGATCTCGTCGATGGCGGCACCGAGGACGATCACCTTGCCGGCGGCAGCGGCGACGACACGGTTCTGGCCAGTGCCGGCAACGACGTCATCGTCACCGGAGCGACCAGCGACGAGGCCCGCCAGGCGCAGCCATCGCCGGCCAACAGCGAAGACGACGGCGACGATACCTATAGCGGCGGCACCGGCTTCGACACGCTTGATGCCAGCGCCAGCACCAAAACCATCGTCGCCGACCTCGAACAGGGGACGGCGACAGGCGAAGAGATCGGATCGGATACGCTCGACAGCATCGAGGCGGTGATCGGCGGCACCGGTGACGACCAGCTTGCCGGCGATGCCGCCTGCAACACCCTCGTCGGCAATGACGGCAACGATGTCATCGACGGCCGTAGCGGCAACGACAGGCTGGCCGGCGGCCAGGGCGACGACACCGTCTCAGGCGGTAACGGCAATGACACCATGCTCGTCGAAGCACCGGTCTGCGTGCCCGGGGAAACGAGCGACGGCGACGACAGCTATGATGGCGGCGCAGGAAACGACACGCTCGATGCCAGCGCCAGCACAAAGACCATCGTCGTCAACCTCGAACAGGGCACCGCCACCGGCGAAGAGATCGGATCGGATACGCTCGACAGCATCGAGACGGTGATCGGCGGGACCAGTGATGACCAGCTTTCGGGCGATGCCGCCTGCAACTCCCTCGTCGGCAATGACGGCAACGATGTTATCGACGGCCGTAGCGGCAACGACATGCTGGCCGGCGGCCAGGGCGACGACACCGTCACCGGCGGCAACGGCAATGACACCATTCTCGTCGAAGCACCGGTCTGCATGCCCGGGGAAACGAGCGACGGCAACGATACCTATAGCGGCGGCGCAGGAACCGACACGCTGGATGCCAGCGCCAGCACAAAGACCATCGTCGTCAACCTCGAACAGGGCACCGCCACCGGCGAACAGGTCGGATCGGATACGCTCGACAGCATCGAGACGGTGATCGGCGGCACCAGTGATGACCAGCTTTCGGGCGATGCCGCCTGCAACACCCTCGTCGGCAATGACGGCAACGATGTCATCGACGGCGGTAGCGGCAACGACACGCTGGTCGGCGGCCAGGGCAACGACATCGTCGCCGGCGGTGCGGGCGACGATACGGTGATCGTCGTCGCCATGATCGAGACCGGCAACGGCACCGCGACGAATGATGGCACCGATAGCTATTCGGGTGGTGATGGTATCGACACACTCGATCTCTCGGCTCTGGTCCAGGAAGTCCTTGCGGACATTGAGACCGGGATCGCCGAGGGCAACGAGATCGGCACGGACGTGATCGATGGCTTCGAAATCATCGCCGGTGGCCAGGGGGGCGACCGGCTGTCGGGTGGGGCCGGCAACAACATCCTGTCGGGTGGCTCCGGCAACGATGTGCTGCGCGGCCGCGGCGGCGACGACATTCTCGTCGGTGGTGCCGGCAACGACACGCTGGAAGGCAATACCGGCAACGATACCTTCCTGGTGGTGATCCCACCGGATGCGAGCGGCAGTGACGGCAACGACCTGATCGACGGCAATGAGGCGGTCGACACCTACGACGCCGCGGCGGCGACACAGGCGGTGGTGATCGACCTTGACCGCGGCACGGCTGAGGGCGCCGAGATCGGTTCGGACCTGTTGACCGCGATCGAAGGCGCTGTCGGCGGCAAGGGCGACGATGTGCTGGTGGCCGACACTGCCGTCAACTTCCTCGCCGGCGGCGACGGCGCCGATGTCTTCGTCTTCCGCACGGTGGCATCGCTGGCCAATGACGGCAGCGGCCGCGACGAGATCCGCGACTTTGAGGTCGGCGACCGCATCGACCTGTCGAAGATCGCCGAAGCCATCGGCGGCCTGGTCTTTGCCCAGTTCGCCGCCGACGGCCAGACACCGCCGGTGCACCAGATCACCTTCTATCACGAGGCCTTCGGCGACGGCGAACGCACCGTCGTGCGCGCCGTCGTCAACCTCGAACGCGACGAGGATCTCGAATTCCTGATCGCCGGCCGCCACGAGCTCACCGAACAGGACTTCATCCTGGCCGCGCTCGAAAGCCCGGCCGATCAGCCGAGAGACAGCGTCTGAACGACCACAGAACCTATTTGTCACGCGTTATCGGGAGAAGAAGACCATGAACACCACGGACAACAGCACGGTGGAAACGGCAACCACCAGTGCGGCATCGACTGAGAAGCCGCAGTTCGGCATCACCTCGCGCATCGTCGTCTCGGCCGTCTTTGCCGCGACGCTGGTGTTCGGTGTCGGCGGCTGGGCGGCCCAGGCCAAGCTGTCGGGTGCCGTCATCACCCAGGGCCAGGTCGCCGTCTCCCAGCAGGTCAAGCTGATCCAGCACCGCGACGGCGGCATCGTCTCGGCGATCGCCGTCAAGAACGGCACCCATGTCAGGAAGGGCGACGTGCTCTTGCAGCTCGACGAGACCCAGACCCGGGTCGAGCTGTCGATCGTGCGCGGCCAGTTGCAGCAGTTCTACGCCATGCGCGCCCGGCTGACGGCCGAGCGCGACGGCGAGACCACCGTCTCCTTTGCCGGCCTCGACGTGCCGGAGATCCTGAAAGTCAGCGAGCTGAAACTGTTTGAGGCCAACCGCCGGATGATCACCAGCCAGGAAGAGCAGATGCGGCTGCAGATCGGCCAGTTCGAGGAGCAGATCCGCGGGCTGAAAGCCCAGACCGGCTCCAGCGACAAGGAAAAGGAGATCGTCGAGAAGGAGCTCGTCAAGCTCGACACGCTTCTGAAGAGTGGCCTGGTGCCGATTTCCGAGCATCGCGACCTGTTGCGGCAGATGGCCCGCATCGACGGCTCCAAGGGCGAACTCTTGGCCCGCATCGCCGAGGCGCTCGGCCAGATCAGCGAACTGCGCATCAAGCTGATGTCGATCGACCAGAACAACCGCAAGGAAACCCAAGGCCAGATCGTCGGCATCGAGGCCAAGATCGCCGAACTGACCGAACGCGCGGTGGCGGCAAAAGATCGGCTGTCGCGCATGGAAGTGCGCGCCCCCGTCGACGGTCTCGTCTACGACCTGCAGATCCACACCATCGGCGGCATCATCGCCCCCGGCGCCACCGCCATGTCGATCGTGCCCGAGGGCGAGGACCTGACGGTCGAGATCCGCATCCCGCCGGCCGACATCGACCGCATCGCCCCCGGCCAGCAAAGCCGCATGCGCTTTACCGTCTTCAACCAGCGCACCACCCCCGAACTCGACGGCCGCATCGACGTCGTCGCCGCCGCCACCACGCTCGACCGCAACACCGGACAGCCGTTCTATCTCGCAACCGTCGAGATCACCGAGCCGCTCGACAAGCTCGGCAGCCGCAAGCTGATGCCCGGCATGCCCGTCGAGGTCTTCGTCCAGACCGACGAGCGAACCGCAATCTCATACCTGACAAAACCATTCACCGATCAGATGCTGCGCGCCTTCCGCGAGGAGTGAGGATAGGGCGTCGGCAGGGGTGAACGGTAGCGACAGGATCTATCGTTCGGTACGGCGCCGGACGCGAACAGATATGCCCAATATTATCGCTTCGGCGGCCGTGTGGTTGGCTGCGCTGTCGCTCTATGGGCATCCGAAGGGGTGGATTTCCATCCGGTCCACGCGCCGGAAGCTCGTTAACGCAGGTGGGCCAAATTGACGAGATAGCTAACGCCGGCGATCGTCGCCGCAGACAGACGTCGCTCGGGAGGCATCAAGATGACATGCCCATACTGCGGAAGAGGCACACTCGTTAGAGATACCCGCGATATTCCCTATGTCTACAGAGGGGAGAGCGTGCTTATCGAAAAGGTGACGGGCCGCTTTTGCGATGCATGCAATGAAGTTGTTCCGGATGACACGGACGCGCAGCGAATCATAAAGACGATGCTCAAATTCAAGAAAAAAGTGGATATTGAGAAATAGTGTGCGTGTCGCGCAAAATAAGGTGGGAACGCCCGAATGAAACTGCACGTTTTGGGCCTATCTTGGGAGCCGGGCGGCACTGATCTACCCCAGGTCTTGCGGCAAAGGACCACGGTAGCGCACGGCGCATCACCCGTTCGAAGATACTGGTTAAGCGAATGAGGCAAGTGACTGAATTTCCTAGTCAATTACATCGGCTGCGCGTCATGGCGGCAACATTACATAGGCTTGAATTCTTTGCAAAGAAAATAACCAGCCGTCGGGCGTGGAACACATCTTGTGACCCCTAAAATTAAACTGTTATTAAGTGTTTGCTTTGAAATGCATTGCTGTTCAACTATCGTGATTGTTGCGGAAGGAGCGCAACAATCATGCCGGTGTCAGTAGCGTTTGTTGACGGCGACCCGATCCTCCTGGAGGGACTGGTTAGTCTATATTCTGGAAAAAGTGACCTCGAGATCGTCGCCAAGGGCGAAAACGCGGTCGATGCTTTGAAAATTGTTGAAGAAATTTCGCCGCATGTCCTCGTGCTTGATCTGAGCATGCCCGGCAACGCCATGGCCGCCATCGAACGGATCGGGCAGAACTACGAAGGCACGCGGATTATTGTCTTTACCGCAAATTCGAGCATTGAAACAGCGATCCAGGTGCTGAACTATGGCGTTGCGGGCTATGTGCTCAAAAGCAGCAGCGCCAATGATCTGCATGAAGCGATCCGTGCTGTGCATGACGGCGACACATTCGTGACTGCCGGCTTTGCCACAAAGGTCATGATGGCCATGAAGACCGCAGACCTTCGCCGTCGTACCCAAGCGCAAAAGCGCCTGAGTTCGCGTGAGGAGCAGATTGTTCGCTATCTGCTGCGCGGCAGCACGAACCGTGAGATCGCCGCCTGTCTCGGCATCAGCGAGACGACAGTGAAACACTACATGACGGTGCTGATGCAGAAGCTTGACGCACGGAACCGCGTCGAGGTTGTGCTTGCCGCCCAGAAGTTGAACGCGATTGCTGATGGCGGTGCCAATCGGGGGATGTCCGGGCGGTTCAAATGAACCGTGCTTGGCCCAACGAGGTCGCTTGCCGTGTCTCCCGCGGGATGCGGGGTCCTGTATGTGCCACTTAGTCATCGTGATCGGTTGCGCAGCAGCCTCCAGCGGCTGCATGTGCGGCCGTAAATGTCTCCCTTAGACGTTGGCGACGCCGCTGCCCTTCGTATCGGCGAATGACGGCAGGTTGACGCCAAAAGTCGCTTGCGCAGTGGCTTCCGCTTTCAGGCCATTGCCCCTCACATTGACAGGGACCAGCCCGTCAAAGCCGTTGACCAACACCGTCGGGTCACGGTCTGTGAAGGAAGGGATAACCGAGCAGCTTGTATCCGGCAGTGTTGACGAGATCGCCATTCTGGTCTGGAACAAACGAGCCTGCACGGGTCAGATACGGGGAGCCCGCGTTTCTCTCGACGATGAAGAAGCCTTGCCCGTCGATCGCTAGGCGAGATCAAGTGGGTCCGGTAAGCGACGGACGCGGACCCGGAGGCCGGAGCAGTCGGGCGCATCAACGAGATCATCTATTCGGACAATCCCCGAAAAGCAGACGAACGCACCACCCTTTGACGTACGGGCCGCATTGTATGGCTGGTGGGAACAGACTTGACCCAAATCCACGGTCCCGGCTCCTCCCTTGTGCTCAAGCTGATACGCGAGTGCGGCACGGACATGGGAGCCTGGCCCACCGCCAAGCACTTCACCTCATGGCTCTGTCTGGCTCCTGGCAACAAGATATCGGGCGGCAAACTGCTTTCGTCGAGAACGCGCCGGTCGTCTAGTCGCGCAGCGGCGCTTTTGCGGTTGGCAGCGACCACGATCGGTCGAAGTGACACGGCGCTCGGCGCATTTTATCGGCGTTTGGCAGGGAGGATTAGTAAGCAGAAGGCGGTCACGGCCACCGCACTCAAGATTGCTGTTCTCTTCTACAACGCTCTCCGATTTGGGATGATCTACCGCGATCCAGGTGCTGCGGCCTGTGACGAGCGACATCGTGGCAGGGTGCTGGCAAATCTTCAGCGCCGCGCCCGGTTACTAGGCTATCAGCTCGAACTTATGACCGCCGAAGAATGTGTTTCTTAGGAAGGCCGCGGCCTACTTTGCAAAGTTCGCCTTCATTGCAAAGCACCGTTGCATCTGGCCGGTGGCATGGCTCTGCGAAGCGCTGGGTGTTTCTCGTTCCGACTTTCATGCCTGGCTCAATTGTTCGCCGAGCATCCATGCTCGGTTTGATGAAGTCCTGCTGGCGAAGATCGAGCAGAGCTTCAAATTTAGCGACCGCACCTATGGTGCCCGGCGTGTCTGGCACGACCTGCTCGCTGAAGGCTTCTCCTGCGGATTGCATCGCGTCGAGCGGCTGATGCGTGAGAACGCATTGCGAGCACGTCCCCGCAGACGAGGCTTGCCAAAGGATGCCGGTGAGCGCTCCGGCATCATGCCGAATGTGCTGGACCGGCAGTCCGAGGCGGATCGCCCCAATCAGAAATGGGTGGTATCCAATCAACAAGAAAGCAATTCTTGTGCGATCTTCACATCCGTGCGCGACCACTCTTGGTTTCCCGCTGGCCGCGCACCGGTCTGAAAAGCTGACTTCAAGCGGTGGTCACGGCGCAAGTTCGGTTTGCATTTGGCTCTGCAAGGTGGTTTTTGGCGGAACGTGCCGAGGTGGCCGGCAGAGTGAGAATTTGAACGTGCTCGACAATCCGACGCTAACCGCGATGCAAACTAGGCCCTGGCACCCAAAATGGGGAGCAAGGCTCGGAGCGACTTTTTTCGTGCACAAGGCGTTTCCTTGGCTGGGCCGCTATTTCGGCGAGGCGCCGCTTCGTTCGACGCTTGCGCCTGGGCTCGATGGCATCCTTTCATGGGGTGGCCGGCTGCCGGCGAAAACGGCCATGAGAATTGCGAGATTGCGTCAGCTTCCGCATTGGCATCTCGAGGATGGCTTCCTGCGCTCCGTCGGTCTCGGCAAGGATGGAAGTATTCCGATCTCGATTGTGGTCGATGATAAGGCTCTACCGGTCGATGCTGGTCGAGTCTCTCGATTGGAACTGCTGATCCGCGATGCGGCTGGCGGCTTCGCGCATGATGTTGGTGCGCCGATCCGCGAAGCCTTGGTTGAGCATAAGCTGTCGAAATACAATAATCTCCCGCACAGCGAACCTCGTCTCGATCCCTCGACACGGCGAAGGCTCCTGCTGGTTGATCAAGTGTTTGGCGATGTTTCGGTCGATAAGGCGCTCGGCTCGCCTTCCGCCTTTGACCGAATGTTGGATGATGCGCTCGCAAGCAGCGCCCAGATCGTCGTTCGCACGCATCCAGACGTTATTGCCGGTCACCGCAAGGGCTATATGACCGAACGGGCATCGAAATTGCCGGGCGTAACCTTGATGGCCGACAAGGTCTCTGCCGCAGCGATCCTCGCAGTCGTTGACGAAGTCTGGACCGTTTCGAGTCAAATGGGCTTCGACGCGCTTTTGCGTGGTCTTCCGGTTCGTTGTTATGCCACCCCATTTTACGCAGGCTGGGGACTGACGGACGATCGGGTTGAAGATCGGGCTCAAGTGGCCCTTGCGAGGCGCGCGATCGCGCGACCCACCGTCGATCAGCTAGCGTTCGCCGCGTTCAGCCTCTACCCCGTCTATCGCCATCCAAAGACGTGGGCCGTGCTGGAGCCACTCCAGGCAATTGATTTTTTGATCGAAGAAATCGCCACAACGATGCGGACTGCCTGATTTTTTATGGCCTCTATCACTTAATCAATGGGCCCAAGGTCCATGCGCACAGGAAGGGCCGGGGCCCGAAAGCTGTCCAATCGCCCATTCAGACTAAACTTTCTTTGAACGACCAAAATATCGACAGTGGGAGCGCGACCATGTTTTCGCCGAAACTGAGTACGCGCTCTCCCATATAGACGACGATGCCGACGAAGGGACGGTTCTTACCCGGGCCTTCGTCTCGAAACCATCGCAGATGCTGAAAGTCCTTTGCTTCAACCGCAGTCGATGTCTTCATCTCGAAGCCTATTATCGCTCTGTCTGATTCAGCAATGATGTCTATCTCGCGTCCTCGTTGATGCCTCCAATGATAAAGTCGCCACCGACGCTTCTGATGGGGGGAGGGATTTCCACAGTTCATTGTGAACGAAATTTTCGAAAAGGCCGCCAAGCGCTGTGGGATTCGCGCCCATTTTGAAGGTCTGGGCGTTCATACTCCTCAAGGCGGCGACGATCCCGGTATCCACAAGATGGATTTTTGGTTGGCGGATGTCGCGCCCGGACTCTCCCGATGTTCACGCAGGTAATCGTTGCAAAAGAAAAAAGTTGGTTAGAATATCGAGGTAGGTCTCGGTGGTATTTCTTTGTAAACTGGTCGAGCCATTCATTGCGAACGGTGCGGTTGTAGCGCTCGACATAGGTATTCTGCTGCGGCTTTCCGGGCTGGATATAGCTCAGGGCAATATCCTGCTTCTCGGCCCATTCCATCAGTTTGCCGCTGACATATTCCGGGCCATTGTCCACTCGGATGGCCAGCGGCTTGCCGCGCCATTCGATGATTTGGTTCAAGCTTCGGATGACGCGCTCGGCAGGAAGCGAGAGGTCCACTTCGATGCCCAACCCCTCGCGGTGGAAGTCGTCCAGGACGTTCTACAGCCGGAATTGTCTGCCATCCTCCAGACGGTCTGCCGTGAAGTCCATGGACCAGACCATGTTCGGCGTTTCCGGCACGACCAGTGCATCCGGCTTGTCCCGCTTCAACCGCTTGCGTGGCTTAATCCTGAGGTTCAGTTCCAGCTCACGGTAGATGCGCCTAACGGTGATTGCATGCAATCACCTACCGGCCAGGGGGTAGACGCGTTTGTGGTTCCAGCGGTGTCCCTGGATGTTGCGCAGGTAAAGGAAGCACAAGCCGAAGCCCCAGCTCTTCTTCGCCCGCGTCAGCCCGATCAGCAGGTCGGCGATCTGCTCGTTCTCGTCGTTCAGCTTGCGGCTGCAACGATAGCACGTCTCGGTGACATCAAAGGTGCGGCAGGCCAGTGCAATGCTGACCCCATGCAACGCCACTGCTTTCCCGGCCATCCCTTGGCCGATAGGGAAATGCTTGTAAGGCTCCCGGCGTTGAGGCGGCCGCGTCACTTTTTTCCCAGAGCCTCTTTGAGAAGCTCGGCCTGCATGCTCATCTCCGCATACATCTTCTTGAGCCGACGGTTCTCGTCTTCCAGAGCCTTCATCTGGCTGATCATCGAGGTATCCATGCCGCCATATTTGGCCCGCCATTTGTAAAATGAGGCGGTGCTCATCCCGTGTTCCCGGCAAAGCTCAGGCACCGGGACACCACCTTCTGCCTGGCGCAGGATCGCAAGGATTTGGGGTTCGCTAAATCTGTTCGTCTTCATCAAAATCTCCTCGATCATATTGCCGAGAAAATTCTACTTTTGAACCCGATTATTTGGCGGGAGGATTACCCCTCCTTATGAGTCCCTTTAGCGCCCGCAGCCTGCGAATGGTCGCGAACCGTAGTGCTATCGACTTTATGTTGCCAGTCGTCGGTCAGCCCAAGTTCGACAAGTGTTTCCAGAAGTGCGTCCCATACGCCATGTTCGGCCCAGCGACGGAACCGAACATAGGCCGAATTCCACTGCCATATCGCTCGTGCATATCCCGCCACGGACTGCCAACGCGCAGAACATGGAGCATGCCATTGAAAAAGCGGCAGTTTTCATGCGACGGCCGAGACTTGCGACCACGCTCGGTCGGCAACAGCGGTTCGACGACCCGCCATTCCTCATCACTCAAATCGCCTAGCGCCATGGCTGCCTCCTAAAAAGCTGCATTGGATCACGACTCAACCATTTGGGGAATCAACTTTGCCAACGGAACCTAGAGTTCTCGTACACGCGTGCGAACGGAATATTGTCTATAGCAACCACAAAGCTGGTTGCATGCGCCGCACAATCGGCTAGGACTTCGCCTAGTCGAAATCATCGAACGGTATGAGCATGTGTGGGATTGTGGGGATTGTCGGTAAGGAGCCGGTGGCATCGCGTCTGGTCGATGCGCTGAGGAGGCTCGAATACCGCGGTTACGATTCCGCCGGTGTCGCGACCATCCATGAAGGTCGGCTCGATCGTCGCCGTGCCGAAGGAAAACTGTTCAATCTGGAAAAGAAGCTCGACGGCGAGCCGCTGCCGGGCACAATCGGCATTGCCCATACCCGCTGGGCCACCCATGGCGTGCCGAACGAGGCGAACGCCCACCCGCATTTCGTTGATGGCATAGCCATCGTTCATAACGGCATCATAGAGAACTTTTCCGAACTGAAGGAAGAGCTGATCACTGAGGGCGCAGTCTTCACCAGCCAGACGGATACGGAAGTCGTCGCGCATCTGCTCGCCAAATACACTCGCGAAGGCAAGACCCATCGCGAGGCGATGCTCGCCATGCTGAACCGAGTGTCCGGGGCTTACGCTCTCGTCGTGATGTTTCAGGACGATCCGGGCACGATCCTGTCGGCGCGTTTCGGACCGCCGCTTGCCATCGGTCACGGCAAGGGGGAGATGTTCCTGGGGTCCGACGCTATCGCGCTATCGCCGTTTACCAACGAGATCACCTATCTCGTGGATGGTGATCTCGCCATGATCACCCATGACCGTCTTGAGGTGATGGACTACCATGGCCGCCCGGTAACCCGGAAAAGCCAGATTTCACATGCGACCGCCTTCATGGTCGACAAGGGCAATCACCGCCACTTCATGGAGAAGGAAATCTACGAGCAGCCGGAGATCATCTCGCATGCGCTCGGTCATTACATCGACTTCGCCAGCCATACGGTAAAGGATGCCGCCATGGCGATCGACTTTTCCAAGCTCTCGGGTCTTGCGGTTTCCGCCTGCGGTACGGCCTATCTCGCCGGCCTTGTCGGCAAATACTGGTTCGAGCGCTATGCCCGCCTGCCGGTCGAGATCGATGTCGCCTCCGAATTCCGCTATCGCGAACTGCCGCTGTCACCGACCCAGGCCGCACTCTTTATCTCGCAGTCTGGCGAGACGGCCGATACGCTGGCCTCGCTGCGCTACTGCAAGGACGGGGGCCTGAAGATTGGCGCCATCGTCAACGTCCGCGAATCGACCATCGCCCGTGAATCCGACGCCATCTTCCCGATTCTCGCCGGTCCCGAAATCGGCGTTGCCTCGACCAAGGCCTTCACCTGCCAGCTCGCGGTTTTGGCCTCGCTTTCGATCGCCGCCGGCCGCGCCCGCGGTACGGTGACCGAGGCGGACGAGAAGGAGATGGTCAGGCATCTCGCCGAGATGCCGCGCATGATGAGTCAGGTGCTGAACGACATACAGCCGCAGATCGAGCAGCTCTCCCGCGATCTCTCGCATTCTAAAGACGTGCTCTATCTCGGCCGCGGCACCAGCTTCCCGCTGGCGATGGAAGGCGCGCTGAAACTCAAGGAAATCTCCTACATTCACGCCGAGGGCTATGCCGCCGGCGAGCTGAAACATGGCCCGATCGCGCTGATCGACGAAAACATGCCGGTCATCGTCATTGCCCCGCACGACCGCTTCTACGAGAAGACCGTGTCGAACATGCAAGAAGTCGCGGCCCGCGGCGGCCGGATCATCCTGATCACCGACGAGAAGGGCGCCGCCGCCTCGAAGCTCGGGACGATGGCGACGATCGTGCTGCCGAACGTCGACGAGATCATCGCGCCGATGATCTTCTCGCTGCCGATCCAGCTGCTTGCCTATCACACGGCCGTGTTCATGGGCACCGACGTCGACCAGCCGCGGAACCTGGCGAAATCGGTCACCGTGGAGTGATTGAGTTGTCCCTCGCCCCTCGGCAGACGTCCGCGTTTTCTTGCGTACTCCCCAGACCGCTTTACAACGCATCGATTGTCTTTCAGCTAAGGCGTGCTCTCAGACAAAAGAAGGAAGTTCTCAGATGAGCCGTTCCTGCCTTGTCGTCATCCTTGCCGCTGGCGACAGCACGCGGATGAAATCCTCCATGTCGAAAGTGCTGCATCCGGTGGCCGGCCGCCCGATGATCGCGCATGTCATGGCGGCGTCGGCGTCGGCAGGCATGACGGACGCCGCACTGGTCGTCGGCCGTGACGCCGAGAAGGTCGCCAAGGCAGGCGCGATCGACGGGATTTCGGTACGCAGCTTCCTTCAGACGGAGCGCCTCGGTACCGGTCATGCGGTTCTAGCGGCCCGCGAGGCGATCGCCGACGGCTTCGACGACGTGCTGGTTGCCTATGGTGACGTGCCGCTGATTACGGCTGCCCCTTTCACCGCGGCCCGGAAAAAGCTTGCCGAGGGTGCGGATGTCGTCGTCATCGGCTTCCATACCGACAAGCCGACCGGTTACGGCCGCCTTCTGGTCGACAACGGCGAACTCGTCGCCATCCGCGAGGAGAAGGACGCGACCGACGAAGAGCGCAAGGTCGCCTGGTGCAACAGCGGCCTGATGGCGATCAACGGCCGTAAGGCGCTGTCGCTCCTGGAAAAAATCGGCAACAGCAATGCCAAGGGCGAATATTACCTCACCGATCTCGTCGAGATCGCCCGTGCCGATGGCGGCAAGGTCGTGGCCGTCGATGCGCCCGAAAGCGAGCTGACAGGCTGCAACAACCGCGCCGAACTCGCCTATATCGAAAAGCTCTGGCAGGAACGCCGCCGCCACGAACTGATGGTCTCGGGCGTTTCCATGATCGCACCGGAAACGGTCTTTCTCTCCTTTGACACCGAAATCGGCCAGGATGCGCTGATCGAGCCCAACGTCGTCTTCGGCCCCGGCGTGACGATCGATGGCGGCGCCGTGATCCATGCCTTCTCCCATGTCGAGGGCGCGCATGTCAGCGCCGGCGCGACGGTCGGTCCGTTCGCGCGGCTGCGCCCCGGCGCGGATCTGGCCGAAGGCTCCAAGGTCGGCAATTTCTGCGAGGTTAAGAACGGCAAAGTGGGCGAGGGCGCCAAGGTCAATCACCTGACCTATATCGGCGATGCCGTCATCGGCGCACGCGTCAATATTGGTGCCGGCACGATCACCTGCAATTATGATGGCGTCAACAAGCACGAGACACGGATCGGCGCCAATGCCTTCATCGGCTCGAATTCGTCTCTCGTCGCGCCGGTCTCGGTCGGTGCCGGCGCCTATGTCGCATCAGGCAGTGTCATCACCGAAAACGTCCCTGCCGATGCGCTCGCTTTCGGCCGCGCGCGGCAGGAGGTGAAGCCGGAACGGGCGAAGGTGATCCGCGAGCGCGCGCTAGCGATAAAGGCTGGCAGTCGTACAGGGAAGTAGTTCGTACCGAATGAAGGCAAAATCCGGCTAAAAGCACGCTGGCGACTGATTGCAAACAGTGCGGTGTCCCGATCTCGCCGGTGATCTAGCTAAAGCCCATATTAAGGCAATCGGTGTCGGATCATGAGTAAATTCCAGGAACGCCGAGGATCTGGTTGGGTCGCCGGTGCCGCCAATCGGTCGTTGAGTTTTGATGCCGAGATGATAGATAAGGCGGCGCAGGGGCCTTCGGTAAAGCTGCTTGGACGGGAGCACACAATGAAAAACAAAACTAAATCTTGGCTGGGCGTGCATCGGCCTCGTAAACGCTCCGCCAATCGTGATGTTGAAAGAAAAATAACCGAAATTTTTGATCATCATTGGTATCTGATGTCGAATCCAGATGTGGCATCAAACGGTCTGGACCCGCTTGAGCACTACTTGGCATTTGGCTACAGCGAAAATCGTTCTCCAAATCCCGTATTTAGCCCAGAATGGTATCTGTTGAATAATCCGGATGTTGCATCAGCGAAAGCCGAACCGGTGCTGCATTATCTTACTTACGGATACCTTGAAGGACGTTCGCCACATCCGTTATTCGACGGCATGTGGTATCTTCAACGATATTCAGATGTACGCAACGCTCGCCTCAACCCATTTGTCCATTATGTTAAGTATGGAGCCGTCGAGCAACGCAGTCCTAGTTTATGGTTTGACCCTTCGTGGTACCTGGAGAACACCAGCGATCTCGACGCCAAGGCAAATCCGATCGCTCATTTCTTATTGACCGCGCCCGCTGTGGCAGGCTCGCCTACCGCCTTGTTCGACAGTAAGTGGTATATCGAGCAATACGCGGACATTCGTGAAGCTGGCATTAACCCCCTAGTCCACTATGTTTCCCATGGGGCGAGCGAGGGGCGCAGCCCAAATATGCTGTTCGATACTGAATGGTATTTGAGACAGGCAGGTGAAGGCGCTCGTCACAACCCTCTGCTTCACTATATGACCATCGGGGCCGCTGCGGGACTGTCAACTCATCCCTTGTTTGACCCCAACTGGTATGTTCGACGCTATCCGGATGCTGCAGCTGCGCAAATGGATCCGTTGACACACTATTTTGCGATTGGCCAGCATGAGGGGCGCGGTCCGCATCCGTCCTTCGATCCAGTCTGGTACATGGGGCAGTCTCACGCGCATGGGCTCCAAGTAAAGGATGCGCTTAGGCACTACTTAACAATTGGATTGCCGCAGGGGGTGCCCGGTAGCTCTCAATTCCAGCCTGTATCCGCGGCAATTAACGCCCCCGTCGTTAACGGTGTTTCGCAGCAGGCTAAGCCCACCATTCTCATGGTGCAGGGTCGGCCAAAAGCTGACATCGATATACATGTTTACGAGCTTTCAAATACGCTTGCACCGGCCATCAACACCCTTACAATCCGATGCTTGGTTGATAGCGCGCATCTCGTTGAGATATATGATATTGGGGCAAGAACACCGGTTCGATTTGATCTTCTTCAGCAGTTGGACGAGATTGTTGAGTATCTCAGAGCGTTCAATGTCGTTAGGGCGAATGTTCATTGTACGGCGCAGGAGTTTTCAATATTTGAGCAGATCAATAGTGTCCTTAACATTCCTTATGACGTGACGATTTATGACTACGATTTATTTGCGGCAGATCGAAACCTAGCGGGACCCAATGGCTCATTTGTCGGGGAAATAAATATATCTAACATTGAGACTTTTCACTCTGATGGATCTGCTCAGGATATAGTCAACAAAGCAGGCCAGCTTATCGTCCCCAGCATTGATATGTCTGACAGGATCCAACGCATTGCTGGAGTAGATAACATCGTCGTCGCACCTCACCTTACTGGTTTGCCTGAGACTCAGCCTCGTGTGCCGGCCTTGAAGCCGGGAAAGTGCCTGAACATTGCCGTGTTAGGTACAGCCGAGGATTGCAGTGGATTGAGCGCCATCAATGAAGTGAGGCAACTCGTACTTGAATGCGATGCCCCCATTCGAATTATCATGATAGGTGCGCCTTCCTCCGAAACGAGTATGGCAAACGACGACACAGCCCTATCGGTGGGCGAGTATGTCCGCGGGCAACTGCCGGAAATCCTGGATGAGAACGACATTCATCTGATCTGGTACCCGATTAGGATTCCCGAAGCCTTTTCATATACCCTATCTGAAGGTCTCTGGTCAGGCCTTCCGCTCCTTGTTCCAAATCTAGGAGCGTTTCCGGAGCGAGTTGCGGGCAGGTCTTGGGTATTCATGGCCGACTGGGACAGCACACCCGTAGAATGGCTAAGTCATTTCCAAGCGATCAGAAGAAGCCTGCTCCTGCATGCGAAGCCTGACAAAGTGGAACTAAGCTCAAGATCGTATGTTAAAAATTTCTACAAGACCGAGTATCGCCGATTCGGGTGAAATCGTTTGGCATGTTTTTTTGACGCGAAGGCGTAAGATCGTAAATCCCAATCGAGATATCTCTTATGGAATTTGGTGAAAGGATCAGATCTTCAATCCGGCGAATAAGGAAGCGTCGGGAAATCAGTGCGGCAATTCAGGCTGATGCTGATTTTGTGCTCGCTTCCGGATATTTCGATGAGAGCTGGTACAAGAGAAAATATCCGGATGTCGCTGCTGCGGACATCCCCGCGCTCACTCATTATGTGAGATTCGGTTACAAGGAAGGTCGTTCTCCCGGTCCGGACTTTGATGCGGCCTGGTATCTCAAGCAATATCCGGACATCAAAAATACCGATCCGCTCACACATTACCTCAAGTTCGGCAAACTCGAAGGACGCCGCCCGAAGCCTTCGAAGGAGATATTTGCTGCCGCCCTGAGAGCTGTGGCGGAGATCGCCGATATTGATCCGGGACTATATAATAGTATCAACTGGTTGGATGATCCTTATCGTCTAAGGATCGTTGATGGCACTTCGCGTTCCGACGTCGCTCTGGTTTATAAGCAGCTGATCGAAAAGCTCATTGCTCCGCCCGGCTTCATAGTATTCGTTCCGTGGCTCCGTCATGGCGGAGCGGATCTTGTTGCATCAAATGCCATGAGGGCGATGGTGTCGTCAGGGACCGAAAATGTCCTGCTTGTTCTAACCGACGATTCTCGAATGGACGCCACGCATCTTGTTCCCGAAGAGGTGCAAGTCCTGTCATTTTCCGACTGCAGCGACGAACTCACCCTTTCACAAAGGGCAGAACTTGTCGGTCTGATGATTCGGAGCTTTGCGCCTCGTGCCGTTCTAAACGTCAACAGTCGCGCTGCTTGGGAAGCAACGCAGCTCTATGGGCGAGTTCTCTCGAGATTTACGAATATCTACGCAACGCTTTTCTGCGCTGACTTTCTCGAAAACGGCCGGCGCATAGGCTATAGCGACGAATATCTATCCACTTGCTTGCACGATCTCAGCGGCATTTATTTCGACAACGAAACTCATATTCTTGAGGTCACCGATCGGTTTGCTATTCCCCCAAGCTTGCGGGGCAAGCTAATACCCCTTTATCAGCCGATTCCACAAATCCAGCGCGTTCCGGTATCCATCAAGCATGGCAGGATCCGGGTTTTGTGGGCCGGGCGTCTTGCTCGCCAGAAAAATGTAGAGCTACTTTTTTCAATAATCGATAGGGCTCCGCCACACGTCGAGTTTCATATCTGGGGAAGGGGCGAAGAGGAGTACGAGGAAGCCCTGTCCGAGCTTGATGCCGCAAAGCCCAATGTCCATTTCGAAGGGCCGTATGAAAGCTTTGCCGATCTTCCGGTGGAAGATTACGAGGCGCTGCTTTACACCTCGCTTTGGGATGGCCTACCCAATGTTCTGCTCGAGGGGGCGGCTGCAGGTCTGGCCGTTGTCGCTTCCGACATTGGGGGGATAAAAGAGCTTGTGGATGAACGCACAGGTTGGCTTGTACCCGATATTCACAATCCCGATTCATATTTGGCTGCGCTGGAGAATATCATCCAAAACCCTGGTGAGGTTTCCGTGCGCCTTGTCAATATGCGCAAAAAGCTTGATGAGCAGCATGCTTGGAGTCGATATATTGATGTCCTTCGAAATCAACCCCAGAACCCAGGTGGACTGATTGCCGCGAAAACAAAAGATCACCACGCTGATCACGGCGCATCGTGAAGGCCTACTGGCACCGGCTTCAATAAGAAGTGCCTTTCGCGCCATGAGGATGGCCAAGGATGCCGGATACGATGTCGAGGTGGCGGCGCTTCTTGATAATTCAGACGACATTACAACTGAGATAATTTCTGAGTTGATGAGGGACGTAGGAAGAGTCTTTGAATTCTCATACGGTGATGTCGGTAGATCTAGGAATGAAGGCGTGCTCAACGCGGCAGGAGATTTCGTAGCCTTCCTGGACGCGGACGACATGTGGGGTGCGAACTGGCTATTGGAGGCCGCTCGATGTGCTGACAGCAGATCGGATGATGTAATCTGGCATCCGGAGGTCAACGTATACTTGGGGCACTCGGATCACATTCTTCATCATCAGGACATGGAGGACGACCCTTTCGAGCCCACGTCTCTGATGATCGAGAACCAATGGACGGCTTTGAGTTTCGGGCGGAGGGAATCATATGTTTCAAATCCTTATCCGGCATCGAGTGTTGCCGAAGGCATAGGTTTCGAAGATTGGGCATGGAATATGAACGTCATCATCAACGGCGCCGTTCATAAGGTGGTGCGCGGAACGAGCCATATTGTCCGAAAGAAGAGACGAGCATCTTTATCGCAGGCAACGCTGAAGGCCGATGGTGTGCCTCCGTTTACAGGTTACCCAAGTTTTCTGATACGCAGCCGATAGTGTACACGGTAGTGTAAGTCTGCAACATCCTTCCGTTCCGGAATGTTTTCGAGACTTGTTGTTGATTTTACTTGCATAATTTGAGCTGTCTCTGCCTTGCAAACGCCTCCTCAATCCATTAACCGTGAAGCCGATTTCGCCCAGATTGTTGTCTGCGGCTGGAGCCGCAAGGAGGCCTACTTTAATGAAAGTGCTCGTTCTAGGCGTAACAGGAATGCTAGGCCATGTAGCCTACAGGGAATTGGGACGACGCCCTGGGATTGAGGCATTCGGGACCGCCCGTTCGCTCAAGCCGGAATTTTCCGGATACTTCGACGCCTCGAATATAATGCTGGGCGTCGACGTTCTCGATAACGATTCTCTAATACGAGTTTTCGAGGCAGTAAGACCCGATGTAATTATCAATTGCGTTGGCGTGATCAAGCAGCTCGGAATAGCGAAAGATCCGCTTTACACCATTCCGATCAACTCCCTGCTTCCGCACAAGCTCGCAAATCTGGCGAGCCTGATTGGGGCTCGGGTCATTCACATCAGTACCGATTGCGTGTTTGTGGGCGATAAAGGTAACTATAGTGAAACGGACGAGCCGGACGCGAAGGATCTTTATGGCGTTAGCAAGTATCTGGGAGAGTTGCACGGCGATAACTGCCTTACTATCCGCACATCGATCATCGGGCCGGAACTCGGCTCAAAAAATGGCCTTGTCGCTTGGTTTCTCAATCAGAAAGGGCCGGTAAAGGGATATACGGAAGCTTTCTTTTCGGGATTTCCCACGATCGAGATCACAAACATCATTGCCGATAAAGTTTTGCCGAACAAGGATCTGCATGGTCTTTTCAACGTAAGCGCCGACCGGATCAGCAAGTACGATCTCCTCAGCATAGTCAACGAGCAGTATGGCTGTGGAAAGGTCATAAACCCCGATGAAGCGTTGAAGATCGACCGATCGCTGGACTCTTCCAGGTTTCGTCAGGTCACCGGCTACACGCCTCCGGCATGGCCGGAACTTATCGCGCGTATGAAGACAACAGCTGTAGATGTGAGAGCGTAATGTTTACCAAAAAAACTATCTTGATTACCGGCGGGACGGGCTCTTTCGGGAATGCCGTCGTCCAGAAATTCATGGGCTCGGATATCGGCGAAATTCGCATATTCAGCCGCGATGAAAAAAAACAAGAGGATATGCGTCACCGCATCCGGGACGAGCGCGTAAAGTATTTCATCGGCGATGTTCGGGATTATAATTCGATAGACTCGGCCTTAAAGGGCGTGGACTACGTCTTCCACGCCGCTGCCCTCAAGCAGGTTCCCTCCTGTGAGTTCTATCCGATGGAGGCGGTTAAGACCAATGTTCTGGGCGCCCAAAATGTCATCAACGCGTCCATTTACAATCGGGTTAAGCGCGTAATTGTATTGAGCACCGACAAGGCGGTCTATCCGATCAACGCTATGGGATTGACGAAAGCGCTGATGGAGAAGATCGCGATTGCGACGTCGCGCACTCTCAGCCGGTCTGATACTGTCCTCTGCGCTACTCGATATGGAAATGTGATGGCGTCTCGGGGCTCCGTCATTCCGTTGTTCATCGGACAGATCCTGAGAGGAGCTGAGCTCACGATCACCGATCCAAATATGACGCGCTTCCTCATGCCGCTCAGTGATTCCGTGAAGTTGGTCGAGTTTGCCTACAACAATGGTGGGCAGGGCGACATTTTCGTGCAGAAGGCACCCGCCTGCACGGTGGGCGATCTGGCCGAAGCGATACAGCGGATTTTCAACACGAAAGCGAAGGTGAATATCATCGGGACGCGCCATGGTGAAAAGTTGTTCGAGTCGCTGATTTCCAGAGAAGAGATGGCTCGCGCTCAGGACCTGGGCGATTACTATCGGGTGCCGTGTGACGATCGCGATCTCAATTACGCGAAGTTTTTCACCGAAGGCGAACAGAAGGTTTCGATCTCCGAGGACTATACTTCCCATAACACACATCGTCTGGACGTGGAGGGCGTTATCGAGTTGCTGATGTCGCTCGAGTATGTCCAGCACGCTCTCAAATCTCCCGGTGTCTCCCTCAGCGCGCTTGAGAACTAATCATGGTCAAAGTAATGACGATCGTCGGGACGCGGCCCGAGCTGATCAAGATGAGCGCCGTTATCGCGTGCGTTGATCAGGTGAGTGAGCATGTTCTGGTTCACACGGGGCAGAACTTCGACCCCAACCTCAGCGATGTGTTTTTCGAGGAGCTCGGCATACGAGCGCCCGACCATTACCTTGGGGTTGCTGCATCGACAGCTGCTGAAGCGATTGCCAACGTGATTCATCATGTTGACAAGGTTTTGGAACTGGAGAAACCCGACGCAGTTCTCATTTACGGAGACACCAATTCCGGCTTAGCGGTCATTCCTGCAAAAAGGCGGAAGATCCCGATCTTTCATATGGAAGCGGGTAACCGGTGCTTCGACCAACGTGTTCCCGAGGAACTGAACCGTAAGGTTATCGACCATTTGAGTGATATCAATATGGTCCTGTCGGAGCAGGCTCGAAGCAATTTGCTTGCTGAAGGCATTGCTTCCAATACGATATTCAACGTCGGCTCACACATGAAGGAGGTCCTGGAGAGGAATAAGCACAAGATCGCCGAGTCGACAGTGCTTGAAACGCTGGGTCTCACGTCGGAACAGTATTTTCTGGTTAGCATGCATCGCGAAGAAAATGTTGACCAGGATAGTAAACTGCGCGTTCTTGTGGCATCGCTCGAAGAATTGTCCGCCAAATACGGCTACCCGATCATTGTCTCAACCCACCCGAGAACCCGAAAGAGACTTGAAGCTCTCGGAGTGGAAGCCGAGTCGAAGTCAGTGCGGTTTTTGGAGCCCTTCCCGTTTTTCTCGTACATCAAGCTGCAGCAGCAGGCTTTCTGCGTGATATCGGACAGCGGGACAATTTTCGAGGAATCCGCCTTGCTCGATTTACCGGCGATTACAATTCGCGATGCACACGAAAGACCGGAGGGGATCGATGCGGGCACGCTCATAATCGCGGATATGTCCACTTCCGGGATACTAAATGCGGTGGATGCCGTTCGGAAAACACGGTTCGGTTCGCATTTTGCCGGTCCGATCGGCGATTACGACGTCGAAGTAGTGTCGTCAAAGGTCGCCAGGATTGTCTTGTCTTACATAGGATTCGTAAATCGAGTTGTTTGGCGAAAGCCCGAGGCGTGACGTCATGAAAGACGAAGATTTGAAGGTTTCCATTGTCATTCCAGTGTACAATGGGAGCGACTACCTGTCGGTAGCTATCGATAGCGCTCTTAGCCAGACTTATGGCAATGTCGAAGTCGTTGTGGTCAACGACGGCTCCATCGACGATGGCGCGACAGAGCGCATAGCAAAGCAGTATGGAGATAGGGTAAAATATTTTTCCCAACCAAACGGCGGTGTCGCGAGCGCTTTGAATACCGCTCTGGAAGTGATGACCGGCGACGTTTTCACTTGGTTAAGCCATGACGACATTCATCACGACAACAAAGTTCAAAGAAATGTCGAGTTTTATCGAGAGATCGGCGATCCCGACGCGATCATATGTTCATACTACACGTTAATCGATGGCAACGGTGGTAAGATTCAAGATGTCACCTTCAATCTCGACGCTTTGTCCAGAGCGCCAATTCGCGTTCTTTTGAATGGTTGCGTCAACGGATGCACCTTGTTCATCCCGGTCCATATCATGCGGAAATTCGGTCCGTTCGATTTATCGAAGAAATATACGCAGGATTACTATCTCTGGAACAAGATCCTTGAAGAGCATGATTTCTATTGCCAGCCGGAGTTCCTGGTGAGTTACCGCATACATGTAAATCAGGATACCCAGAAAAAAAGCGACGCCGTCAACGCTGAGGCGGAGCCACTTTGGCGATACATGCTGGATCGGCGCTCTTCACTCGACCGAGTATTAATGGAAGGGAGTTCGTTCCGTTACTTCGAACACATGCGAACGCATCTGCAGCACTCTCCCTACAAGAAGGCTATAGCTCACGCATCAACCCGATCGTTGGAGGTTCTCGCTGACACTCTTGTCAGCGTTGTCGTGATGTGGAGCGAACAATCCGATTTCTACTATTTCAATTCGATCTTGAAGCAATCTTATAGGAATATAGAGATTGTTGTTGCGCTAGACGCTGATACTCCACTTCCTTCCTTCGTAGGTGTAGATAGACGTGTCCGAGTAATTCGGCTAAGCGATCCAAGCAATGAAAGTAAATATGATCGAATACTCAGGTTTTGTAGGGGCGAGTACGTAGTTTTCTCAACTGGAGCGGTTTTTTCGGAAAATCGCATCGAGCGACAGCACCGATTTATGCAGATGGGTGGACTGCGGGCGAGCATGTGCTCACTCTATAAGAACGGCACGTTCATGAACGCCCAAGAGATCTGCGAGCTGAAGTCCGCCGGGGTGGTTGCGACCGGCTCGGCGATCCTTGATGCTTACATGTTCCATAAACTATGCTGGTATGAGGCCCTTAGATTTTTTGATGAAGCTCAGGTACCGTTTGAGCTTCAGTTAGTCGCTCTCTTGGAGGATTCGGCTGACATCGTCGGTATGAGCGAACCCTTGGTGACGTTATAGGATTTGCGAGATGCCTCAGGTTTCCATTATTATTCCCACCCACAACCGCGCATATTGCTTGCCACGCGCGATCCGAAGCGTTCTTCTGCAAACCTACCGGGATTTTGAAATAATCGTCGTTGACGATGGCTCGACAGATGGCACTGAGCGTGTTTGCTTGGAATTTGCTGCCGCAGGCGTGCCGCTTCGTTACATCGGTCAGACGCAGTCAGGGGTTTCTGCAGCCCGCAATCGCGGGATTGCATTGGCTCAGAGTGCCTTTGTCGCTTTTTTGGATAGCGACGATATTTGGATGCCTCATAAATTACATCGGCAAATGGCGCTTATGACGGCTAATCAAAATCTAGCCATGTCCTTCACTAATTTTTTCTATTTCAGCGATGATGGAAAATTACGAAGGAAGTCGGAAGTTATAAATAGCTCGTTCGTCGAGAATCCGTATCCAGCCATACTTACTATCCGAGAAAACGTAGTTGTAACTCCAAGCGTGGTCGCGTTGAAGTCGATCGTCGAGCATGTTGGCGGATTCGATGAGGCCATCAAAACATGCGAGGACATCGATCTCTGGGGACGCCTCATGGCGCATGGAGAGCTCGGAGCGCTGGAAGAAAGACTGGTGGGTGTCCACACACGGGACGCCGAAGGTAAATTTCCCTATTGTAAAAACATATTAGCTCGTTGCGATCTTTACGCTCGAGCCTATCGCCGGGATGACGGACTAACGCAAGATCACCTCGGAGAAATGTTGGATGAGCTCGCCAATTGCTTTATTGGGGTAGCAACAGATCTCGGAAACCCGGAGCCGATCGCCTATTTAAGTGCTGTCGTACACTCAAAACTGAGCCCGGTCGCGTATATGGCCGAGCTGCGGCGGGTAGCGCGCCGTTTGTCTTTGGAGGGTTACTGATCATTCTATGTGGTTTCGCGCGGAAAAAATTCTGCGCTATCACTGTGTTAGACTAGGTGACCTTCATTAGCGTTTGATGGTCTGTTCAGTGCTGCCAGCCGGAATCTCACTCGAAGTAGTGCGAGGACCGCGCATACCAAGCGCGCTGCAAAGGATTATATATCTGACGGCGAACAGTTTGGCCTAAAGTCACTGATTTGACTGAGCCACGCTCCCCCTCAAAGAATGTAAAGGTTACGCTATGTTTGATGTCCGTGAAAGCTGGCCAGCTGAAGGCGTTTCTTTCGAAGTACATTCTATCGATTTGGCCATTTCACCGTCTCCTCATCCGATAGAGCTCAGACATCGCGATGCTATCGATCATAACTGGGGCGACGAGAAAATTGCTAAGCCATTTCTTTACAACGGCCGTCTTGTGCTGCAGTCATCGCTGTCTTTGGCGCGGGGAAATGTCGTGGGAATTGGTCACTTTGTTAGCTATTCATCGCTTCTCTGGTGGCGGAAACAATTTGATCAGTCCGGCGCATATCATTTATTCGGATTCGCCGTAATCGCGTCTTCGGATTCCGCGATAGTTGCGATAAGAATGGGAGAAATGACCGCTACGCCAGGGGAGGTATATTGTCCCGCGGGATTGTTGGATCACAATGACATCATCGAGGGAAAGTTAGACATTACAGCAAACATGCGTAGAGAGGTTCGTGAGGAGACGGGGCTTTGTTTAGATGAAGCAACTGCGGATCGCCAGCTTTTCGCTAGTTACGAGCGAAATAGGATAGTAGTATTTCGTATTTACCGCTTCAACGCGACTGGCGAAGAGTTGAAAAGGCGGGTCGACGAATATGCTGCTCAGGTCGATCAGCCTGAAATAGCTGAGGCTGTCTTGATAAGATCCTCTGACAGATACGCATATAATTACAATAGTGCAATGCATCCCATACTCGATATGGTTTTCAATTAGTTATTCATTTTTGGAGAAGGGATCGGCGATAGTATACGTTGTCTTCTCGCGAGAAAATGAGAAAGCTTCAACTTGGCTGCCGTGTAACAGTGTGCGCTACACATTGGCGGAACAGAGTTGGCAACGGCTTACATATTTCGGCGCCGAGCAGATCGACGGTATGACGGGTCAGAGGCTCCAGGCTCATCTACATGCCCCGCGGTTGCGTGCAATCCGAAAGGATACCAATGAAACATCGCTAATTCTTAAGCCATGTCTGATGAAGCAGATAGTTGACAATCCATTGCCTTTTGTCGAAGGTGCGGAATGAAGTTCCGCGCTGATGTCAATCACTTAGATACTAACCGAGGTATTATTGACCAACCTATCCTCTAGACAACGATTTTGGCGCAAACTCCCCGGCTTGGCTACATACTTCAATGAGATAGATCGGCTGCATGAGGAGCGCGAAGCTGCAATTGCCAAGTTGGAGCTCTACGCTGAGGGACTCGACAAAGAGGCGGCCGAGAAGATTCGGACTGAGTTGGAAACGTTGGTCGCCGACAACCGTGAACTCTCGGACAGATATACGTCGTCTTTCTCGCACCTGGATATCTGTCAAAAGGAATCCGCTATTTTACGGGTTGATTTGAGCCGCATCGCGCAGGAACGCGACGCTGCAAATGTCGAAAATTCCTTTTTACGACAGCAGATAAAAGATCAATCGACATTGCAAGAAACGCTGCGCGGCGTTCATCAGACGTTCGACAGCTATCATAAGACGACACTTGGAGCGATCGCGAATTTGTCGGCCGGCAATGTTGGCTTGGCAACTCGGCAAGAGGAGGCGATTGCTCGCCTGGGGCGGGTTCTTAGGCATAATGTAAGTACAGACGCGACAGACGCGCGCCCGATCGATCTCTATCTCGATTTGCTTGAAGCGTCGCTGACGGGAGTTCTGTATGAAGACGGGGCAGAGGCTCCCTGGATAACCACAAACGAGTTTAACCCATCGACACGAGCGATTGGGCGGGACTGGCCCAAGCAGGCCTTGACGATGATCGGTACTGCTCGGATGCGCAATCTGCGCATGTTATTGCGACAGGCGTTGGATGACAAGATTACGGGAGATTTTGTCGAGGCAGGAGTTTGGAGAGGCGGGGCCTGCATTTACGCTAAGGGTATCTTAGAAGCATGCGGTGCCGAAGATAGAAAAGTTTTTGTGGCTGATAGTTTCCGGGGACTGCCTGAGCCAAACGTCGACCTTTACGCCGCCGACCAGGGCGATATCCACAGTACCTTTCCTGAGCTCGCCATACCGCTACCAGTAGTGCGGGAGAATTTCCGTCGTTATGGGTTGCTCGACGAGAATGTCATATTTCTCGAAGGATGGTTCAAAGACACTCTGCATACTGCAGATATCAAGGAAATTGCTGTCCTGAGGCTCGATGGCGACATGTACGAAAGCACTATGGACACGTTGACTGCATTGTACGCAAAAGTTTCGAAAGGCGGATTTGTCATTGTTGATGATTACATCCTGAAGGCATGCGCCCAGGCGGTAGATGATTTCCGAAGAGACAATCACATCACGCAACCGTTGCATCCCGTAGATGACGCAGCTGTTTGGTGGCGTGTTTAGCTAGAAGCCTCGCGACTTGAAGAGCTTTTGACCAGCTACCGCCGCCAAGAGCTTGCTACCGCCGAGCCGTCGATATCCTTCGCCTATATTTAGATATCTCTGTATCGGCACACGCTTTCGTATTGTTGCAAGCCACACGTACGGTCGTTGTCGCACCCCGCCTGGTACGGCAAGGCCCACCAACGTTGACAAAAGGTGCAACGTGGCCGTTAGGGGAATCACATCGCCGTCTCGGCTTGCATCATACGGCGTGACCTGAGACCCTGATCTGACCTCCAAATTTTGGTAGAGTCCGTCACAACGAGGAGACGGGCATGAAGCATTCACGGTTCACGGACGAACAGATCATCGGGATTTTGAAGGAGCAGGAGAACGGCTTGAAGACGGCCGATGTCTGCCGCAAGCGTGCCTTGGGGAACGAGACGACCTTTGGCATTGCCGTCGCGTCCCAATGAGCGCTGGAGCCTCGACTTCGTCAGCGACACTTTCACGGATGGTCGTCGCTTTCGGGTCTTGGCTGTCGTTGACGACTTCACCCGCGAATGCCTGGCGCTGGTCGCCGACACATCGCTCTCAGGGTTGCGGCTTGCACGGGAACTGGATGCCATCATCGCCCGGCGCGGAAAGCCACGGATCGTTGTTTCCGACAACGGCACGGAGATGACGAGCATGGCCGTTCTCAAGTGGTGCCAAGGCACGCGCGTCGAATGGCATTACATCGCACCAGGCAAACCGATGCAAAACGGTTTCGTGGAAAGCTTCAATGGCAGCTTCCGCGACGAATGCCTCAATGAAACCCTGTTCTCATCGCTGGCACAAGCGCGGACAGACATCACCGAATGGAAGGAGGACTACAACCGAAATCGGCCACATTCCTCTCTGGGCAATATCACGCCCAATGAGTTCGCAATGAAAATTGCTCTGGAAAAACAGGCCGCATAAGGCCAGATTGAAAACCCAAGACTCTCCCGAAAACTGGAGGGAACAAGGGTCTCAGGTCAGCACTTGCGGATTCCGGGGATTAACCGGACGGGATTCCGATCAATATCCGGACACCGTTCCGATCTGAAGCCGGACAGCATTCCAATCCATTACCGGACGGTTTTTCCGTCGTGACGATGCCCTTGGGTCAGCAACCTTGGCATGAATCTCCTCAGTATCCACGAGGGGAATTTCATGCCGTCAAAGAGAAGGCTGACCATGCGACACATACGACAGATGCTTCGGCTCTCTGCCGGCGGGACAAGCGTACGCGAGATTGCGGTAGTGCTCGGGATCGCCCGAAGCACGGTGCAAGATAACCTGGACCGGGCTAAGGCCGCTGGGTTGAACTGGCCATTGCCAGGAGAACTGACAGACGATGCGCTCGAGCATCGGCTTTTCATCCGCGCTGGCGTCAAACAGGGCCAGCGGCGACGTCACGAGCCGAACTGGGCGGAGCTTTCCATTGAGCTGAAGAAACCCGGCGTGACACTGCTGATCCTGTGGGAGGAGTATCGCAGCGTCCATCCCGATGGTTATGGTTACAGCCGTTTCTGCGAGCTGTTCCGCGGTTTCGAGCAGCGCCTTTCGCCGACGATGCGCCAGGAGCATGCTGCCGGCGACAAGGTCTTTGTGGACTATTCCGGCAAGAAGGTGCCGATCGTCGATCGCAAGACTGGCGAGATCCGCGAGGCGGAGTTGTTCCTCGGCGTGCTCGGCGCATCGAGCTACACATTCGCCGAGGCGACCTGGACCCAGACCTTGCCGGACTGGATCGGCTCGCACGTGCGCATGTTCGCCTTCTTCGGCGGCGTGCCCCGCCTGATCGTGCCCGACAATCTGAAGTCCGGCGTCAGCCGCGCAAGCTTCTACGATCCCGAGATCAACCGCAGCTACGGCATGATGGCGTCCCACTATGGTGTTGGCGTTCTGCCGGCCCGCCCGCGACGCCCCAAGGACAAGGCCAAGGTCGAGAACGGCATGCGCTTCGCCCAGAGTTGCCTTCTCGGCCGCTTGCGCAAGCAGACTTTCTTCTCGCTCGCCGAGGCCAATACCGCGATCGCCGACGTGCTGGAGCGCATCAACAATCATATCATGCGACGGCTGGGCGTCAGCCGCCGGCATCTCTTCGAGACGGTTGAACACGCGGCGCTCGCGAGCCTGCCCGCCGAGGATTACGAGTTCGCCGAATGGCGCTTTGCGCGGGTCTCGACGGATTATCATGTCGAGTTCCAGAGCTTCTTCTATTCCGTGCCGCACGCCCTTATCCGTCAGCAGGTCGATATCCGGGCGACCGCACGGATGATCGAGATCTTCCATCGCGGCAAACGCGTCGCTGCGCATCAGCGCCGCTATGGCGGTCCGCGCTATGGAACAGATCCCGCCCACATGCCCAGCTCCCATCGCCGCTATGCCGAGTGGACACCGGAGCGTTTCCGGCGCTGGGGCGCGTCCATCGGTCCGCAGACCGAAGGGCTGGTCGTCGCCATTCTCGCCAGCCGGCCGCATCCGGAACAAGGCTTCAGAACATGCTTGGGCATCCTGCGCCTTTATCGCGACATCACCCGCGACCGCGCCGAGGCCGTTTCGGCGCGCGCCGTCGAGATCGGCGGATTGACCTGCAAGACCATCACCTCGCTCATCGCCACCCACAAGAGTGCACGGCATTCCACCGAACCCGCCGCCGTCATGGATCACGTCAATCTGCGCGGTCCCGGCTACTTTCATTGAGGAGACACCCAACGATGCTGATCAACCCAACCATCGACATGCTACGCGAACTCGGCCTGACAGGCATGGCAAGCGCCTATCAGGAACTCGAGATGCAAACGGAAGCCAGAAGCCTCGAGCATGGCGAATGGCTTGCCCTGCTGCTCGAACGCGAGGCGACCACCCGCCGCCAGAAGCGCTTCGAGGCGAGAGCCCGCGCCGCCAAGCTGCGCCACGACGCCCAGATCGAGAATATCGACTTCCGCGCCGCCCGCGGCCTCGACCGCAATCTCTTCATGAAGCTGGCCGGCTGCGACTGGGTCAGGCAGCGCCACAGCCTGCTGTTGATCGGACCCGCCGGCGTCGGAAAGAGTTGGCTTGCCTGCGCTCTTGGGCACAAGGCATGCCGTGAGGACCTCTCCGTTGCCTATCATCGCCTCCCCAGGCTCTTCGCCACACTTGCCCTGGCGCGCGGCGACGGCAGATATCCGAAAGTCCTAAAGGCGCTGGCGAGGACCGACCTGCTCATCCTCGACGACTGGGGTCCGGAGAAGCTCAACGACGAGCAGCGTCGCGATCTTCTGGAAATCATCGAGGACCGCTACGAGAAGCGATCCACCATCGTCACAAGCCAGGTCCCGATCGATCACTGGTACGACATGATCGGCAACCCAACCATTGCCGATGCCATCCTCGACCGCCTCGTACACAATGCCTATCGCATCGAGCTCAGCGGCGAGAGTATGCGAAAACAGAAAGCCGTGACCACCGGTCAAGCAACCCCGGCTTGACCGCGAGACGCGGTTCAGGTCAAAAACACATACGACCCAGGGGCACGCCAACTGTCCGGCTTCAAATCGGAATCGTGTCCGGCATGAGATTGGAATACCTGTCCGGCTTCAGATTGGAATAGCCGTCCGGCATCACCGGAATACGCAGCACTAATACAGCTCGAAGTTGTGATGGTTGGAGGTTCACAGAACAGGAAAGGAGCGAGAGACGGCGGCTAGCGGCAATCGAAGGCTATGTTAGAGGAAAATCGGGTGACGCCACGGTCGCCATCTTTACTACTGAAGCCGCCGTTGCCTTTCGTGCTATCTCTCGACGCGCGGGATCAGTAACCAGAAGCCTGATTGCCGACAACCAATCTTCGGCAGTGTTGTCGACATGGAGCTCGCCCTCCGTGGCGCATCGATCGAAGACGGGCGACCTCGAAAAAATGGCCGCTGCTTTCATTCGGGCGATATCGATGCGTTTGGTATCGGAGCGTGAAGAGTTTGTTCTGCTCTCCAGCAGCGGCGCAAGTGCGATGTCGGCTCCGGACTGCGCTGTGTAGGACAAATATTCCGGCCAAGGCAGACTATCTCGAACCATAAGGCGACCTTCGGCGATATTCATTGCGGACCAGTGCGCGCCTATTTTGCCATCTGCAATCACTTCGAATCGAAGGGTTGGATGTTCGTCCAGGGCGCGCGCAATGATAGGCCTCAGGAAGTCGTGCTCACGGTGGTGAATCCCTGTAGCGTGGTACACAAGCTTGAGCATCTGTTGGCTGTCAGCCTGATTTCTTCCGTGGTCGTTCTGCTGCGGGAACGGGACCGGGAACGGCGGCATTACGAGCGGAACCTGATTTGAGCTCGGAAGTCTCTGAGCTAATTCCGGCGTCGATACCCATACCGCATCCAACACCTTTCTGAGGTGGTATAGTGGCTTGATGCCAAGCCGCAGCAGCCGGAACTTATAACCCCAACTGCCATCGCTTCCACTTACGATTGCTGCAAGGTCGTCGTCTATGAAGAGGGCGACACCCGCGAGGCGAGGTCGATTGAACTCAACCCAGCGCAACTGACGAGACGTGATGTATCTGCATATCACAACGAACATGCCGTCGGGATCCAATCCCCCCAGATCATCATCAAGATCTTGAACATGGAAGGGAAGCCCACACCTCCGCAGCCGCTCTTCAAGATAATAGCTGTAGGTAGGATTCGGGTGTTTCGACACTACAAGCACTCGGGTTGCCGGCAGGGTCATGCCTTTACCCGTGTATTGGGACGATGGCTTTGGAAGAAGCCAGTAAAGAGCGTCACGAAGTTTCAACATTTCTCTCAGTGAAATTGCTCGGGCTAATGGGCTTGCCAACACTCAGGCACCTGCGATTATACTGATAACATAAGTCTCTCCCACACGTTTTGGCAGCGGGAATGCCGCTTATTCTCATTTAATACCTTTTGCCGTGGCCAAAATGGCGAGCGTGCCGCCGGCCCTCTGCCCCTGACCTCGATCGGCCGCTTGCGAACTGCAGTGGGTCGACAATGAGCGATTTGAGCACGACTGGTAGCAAAAGGTTTGGCAGCATCAAGCCGAGGCAGGCGCGAGTTCGATGCTTGGAGGCGACGAACCGACAGTGTCGGATAAGCGCTAGCGGCACGGGCGCACAGTGTTCGAACCGCTGCTGATAACCTTTCGGCGATGCGGTAATCGTTTGGTGTTTTCCAGCAATGCCCGCGGTTGACGTCGTATTTGCTTGAGGGGCTATCCGCCCGCTTACTCCTCGGCCTATCGGTTCAGGCGATAATAGGCCTCGATCGCGGGCTCCACTGTATCGAAAATCATGAGCCTGCCATCGACCAGTACCATGGCCTTGTCGCAATAACTTTTAATCGTGTCCATCCCATGCGAGATCATAATCACATCAGCGTTTTTTCTGCGATTTTCAAATGCGACCTTGCACCTCTCCTGGAAGCGAGCATCGCCTACTGCGGTGATTTCATCCACCAGATAGCATTCGAACTCTATGGCCATCGAGAGCCCGAAGGCCAGTCTCGCGTTCATACCGGATGAATAGGTTTTGACCGGAGCATTGATGTAGTCGCCAAGCTCGGCAAAGTCTTCGACGAAGCGACTGACGCGCAGGGGGTCTTCACCATAGGCTCGGGCTACGAAATTAAGGTTATCCTTGCCGGTCATATTGGGATGGAAGCCACCGGCAAAGCCAAGTGGCCATGAAACCCGCACATTTTTCTTGATAGCCCCCGAATTCGGAAGAATGGTGCCAGCAATCATCCGCATAGTTGTGGATTTCCCGGCGCCGTTCACTCCCAGCAATCCATAGGAGTATCCGGACTGAAATTCCATCGTAACGCGATCGAGAATCACCTTGCGATGCTGCTGCGTCTTAAAAAACTTTGAGACGTTAGAGAAGCGGATCATTTACGGTCCTCGGCATTGGCGTCACGGGCAACCTGAGACCTGACCGCTCGCAGGTAGATACTCGCAAATGCGCTCATGGCGAAGCTGCCTTCATTCTCTAAAGCTTATGGTCTTCGATAGAGGCCCACAACAACATCAGCGTAGCCCATGCGACGACGAGTGCCAGCCCGATAAAGAGGGGGGTGGAGACGCGTTTGGGATAGAGCGACTCCTGCGGAATCGTCGGATGAACAAAGACCATGATGTAGAGGGCCTTCCTAAGCGAGGCCGCTAACGCGGAGTCGTAGTTGTTCCGAGACGCTTCGTAGAGTTTTTCCGCTACGAGCTTATCGGTTTCCAGCCTTGAGAAAGAGAGAATCGCATTTGCTATGCTGGCGTTTTCAGGCCCGGTCAATTCAGCGCGCAATGCTTCAATTTGCTTGGCGAGACTATCTCGGGCACGGACCAACTGGTCGTACGCTGGCGACTTATCCGCCGCCGATGTTTTCAGGATGGAAAGCCGCGTCTCAAGCTTCAGTCTATCACCTAAAAGCCCGGTCAGGAGCTTCCCCGTCTCTGTCGCTTGGGCTTGCGGGCTCAGGAGCCCGGCACTCTGCTGAAAGCGATTCAGGGCGGCGAGAGAATCAGAATAGCGTTTGCCCGTTCTTTCGACTTCACCGCTAATGCTGGAAATCAGATCGCGCTGGGCGCGTACATTAAGTTCATTGATGAGCTGCTCGCTCTCATCGAGGATTGCCTGTGTCAACAGTCTGGCGTCGTCCGGGTGGAAAGCCCGGACCTTCAATGTAACTATTCCCGACGGGCCATCAATGTAAGCAGTAACCTGACGCTGCCAATATTTAGCAAACTCTTCTGTTGAGCCCTGTTTGTCGAACCTTGAGAATGAGTCGATGTCAGGGCGTGCGAACATCGAACGATAGTCAATTTTTTTTCCGATGCGTTCCAGGATTTCATGTGAGTGTATGAAACTTGTCACGACGAAAGCATCTTGGCCTGCAGAGCTCATGCTAAGCACGTCGCTATCAGTATTATCCTTCGAATCGTGTTCGGCGATCGATCTGACGGCAAAGCGTGCCTCCGCCGTATATTGATCGCTTGCACCGAACACAAAATAACAGAGAAAGGCAAAAAACGGAATTAGGACAATCAGGCAGAAGGACAAAAACTTGATCGGAGGCTTCCCTCCAGGGGACGTAGCGAGATCGACCCCCTCATTCAGAGATAATATGACATCATCACGATCGACTTTCCGAACAGGCGCATGCCTTCGCCACGATGAAAAGGAAAGCGCCCGTAACGGTTTGATAACCCTCTCTTGTTGAGGGGATGTTGGTTCTTCAAAACGACTTGAGCGTTCAGTTCGCATCGTTGCTCCATGAATTCGAGCTACCTGACGTCATCGCCTGCCTCACATAGTGGTCGAAAATAAGATCTTCTTCCAGCATGAGCTCAGCAATAGGTAGCATGCGTAACTTGCTGGCAAGTTCGCTCAACAACATTTGTCGCGGTGGAACAACCAAGTCGTCGACTGCGATATTTAAGGTCTTGCCGACCGCAGACTGGAAAGATGGAATGTCTTGTTGGTGCCCAACGACAGTAAAACGTGAAAGAAGATCGATAGCCGGAGCGATCTCTCGGCGAGATATGCGTTGTTCAGGCGTAGTCGTGGTAAGCTGCCGCGTAACCGGCGAGGCAAGCACGCTGCTCACCTTGCTCGGTGCCTTCTTGAGCAGCGAACGAAGTGAAGAATGGTCTTCAAGGTTGGCATCTGCAAAGTATTCCGTCGCTGGCCCTAAGATAAGCCTGTCCCGCTCACCTATGAAGGAAATCGGGGTTTTAGCCATGCGCTTCAACAGGAATATGCGGACGGCCATTTCATAATATGGGTCCGTCAGCATCACGATTCCCTCGAAGCCTTTGCTTAGGAACTCCTCATAATTCCGCATAAGGAGCCGACCACTCAGATATATGGAGTCGACGGCGTTGAGATGAAAGACTTGCAATGTCGTTTCGTGGCCCAGACGTTCGGCGGCGAAAAGTTCGTACTGGAAGAGACGGCCACAGTACTGATCGAAACGGATCATCGGCAACAATTGCGTCTCGAGCCTAATGATTTTGCGTCGAAGCGGAGCAGTTTTTGTGATGCGTCTATAGATCAGCAAATCGGTCTTGGCATCATGAACTGCGAGGTTTTCACGGGTCGCAATACTCGGGACGTTTTCATCATTGAGGCGGAAACCCACCATTCCCGTTTCGTGACGACCCGAGGCGGTCACCTGAGGCCGCAAGTCATTGCAAGCAAAGACACCAATCTCTCCGTTATCGTCGGAAACCCGAATGCGTGGCGTTTCCGAGAAGCCGTCAGGAATCAGGTAACCAACGACAGTATCACCAGAGTCAAACTCAACGTTGAAAAGCATACTTCGCCTCCCGAAAGCGAAATCCCATGATGTGCTTGGTCACGGTCGAGTTTGACATGGCGCAGCCCGCCAGAGAGCAAGTCGTTGAATCGGATTGAGTGTCGGTTTTCGCAATCGAGAGCACTGCAATTTCGATGCTAAACTTGTCGCAACTGAAGTCTCTGTGCCTCTCCTGAATCCTATCATGCGTTTGTCCGAGCAATGCTTTGGTCTTTCTCCGTCCACGCAGATTCACGCCCGTCCGCTTCATTTGTTGCACATCTACATTGCGCGTGGACCGTAGGCGCGGCTGATCAGGTCCCAAACGGGGCCGCCCGCCGAGCGAATATGGAAAAACACGGTCCACCCGGATGAGCAGGTTCGTCATGTGCGATTTCGACGTCGACGAAACCGAGAGCAGAGAGTAACTCGAGAATATCCTCTCGGGATATCCAGAAGTGCCGATCTCTCATTCCACCGCAGAATGCCTTGCTTTCGTTCGCTTGGAAGTAGCGTCGCTCGTGATAAGTGAGCGGGACACCTTCGATAGTGCGCTGACTTGATTTCCCACTGAAGGCAAGCCGCCTAACGTCTTCTGCCGGCATTGCAGTATCGGAGAAATAGTGGGTCCAGAGGAATAATTGATCACATCGCGCAGCCAAAAGCTGCAGGAAAAGGCCGGGATCCGCCATGTGGTAAAGGACGCCGGATGCGATGCCCAGATCGTACTTGGCTTCTGTTGCTTCGAGCCACTTGAGCGCATCGCCAAGGTGAAATCGGGCCCGGTTTATGGATAGGATCTCTTTAGTGACCAGACACCGAAGGAAACACTGCTTGTTGGCCTCGACTGCGTCGATCACGGCGGGATCATGTTGGTTTAGCATGTAGGTATGCATGCCCTCGAGCGGGCCTATTTCCAAAATGCGTTTGTCAGCCATGGGGCCGGCATGCTGGAGCGCCCACTCAATCCGAGTATCTGCAAAGAGCGGATGGCTGCCAGCCGAAACATTCGCCGACGGGGGGAACTGGGAGGTCCAGCCTGTCAGAGCACTTACGGCATTTTGCGCCGTCGGTATATCGTGGCAGTATTGGTCAAAAACTGTCTCGGTCGCCTCGGCGCCTGCAATTCGCTTCCAATGAAACAACCTTTTCAAAAGCATTGATGTATCCTGTCAAGGCCTGCTGTCAACACAGCTCTTAGCGAAAGGGACATAATCGGGACGCCTGGGAAACGCAACATGCGCTTTCCGTTCAGCGCCATTGTTAGGGCGGAACTGTTTGGAGCAAACATTGATTTCTATAAAATAAGGCGATTGTAGGCGTTCGCTGGTAGGCTGGATGATAAGAATGGCTCGTGTTGAGAGTTTCGAATTTAAGTGTTCAATGTCGGGTCGTCTCGAAAATAATTCTGACGTTAGACCGTGCGGTGAGTTCTTCAAGCCATCCTGCTTTCATTGCCGTGGTGTTGAGCTTTCGGTCTGGCTTTCCAGAACGTAAAGGCAACCCATCGCCGGGTGCACTTTTGAAGCAGCGTGCATCCTTGGCCCTCAATATCATCGAGGCGTGGTTGCTGCCGGCATGAAATTCCTGTCGGATTAGCCACTTGGTCGACAGGAGCTCCCATGAAACGACGTTCATTCCTAAATGCCGGTCTGTTGGCTGGAGCCGATGTGTGTAGCACTCATTTCACTACGGGATCACGCATCTCCTCCATGCAGCCGCAAGACCCGGAAAGGGTGGCAGCAGCCGCCCTCAGCGAGGTCGGGTCGCCCGCAGCGAAAAGCATCTCCGGAGCGCTTAACGTCATGCAGGTCAGCGACCTGCCGCAGGTTACTGACGATGTGCGCATCGTTCGGACTTCGCAGCATAACCTCAACAGTCGGCTAGGTGCAGCGCTTTATAGAAAGGTGGATGCCGAGCCTGCCCACAATCTTAAGGAGCCAGCACGCGGTGGAGGCTGGTGGGAAATCAGCGAACCGAGGATAGACGTCACCATGGCGGGTGCGATTGGCGATGCGACGTCCGGCAGCAGCGGCTACGACAATGGCTCCGTTATGGCCGACGTTTATGGCTATGCTTCTCTCCTCGGTGGCGACATCTATGTGCCCCGCGGATGCTACCGCACCAGCATCGGCGCGATGGTGACCATGGCGGATGAAAAAAAGACGCCGGGCCTGCTCGGCGCTGGGCCGGGAGCCAGTTGCTTCATTTCTGGAGCTGGCGACGTGAGCCTCCTCACTATTGAGGGCTGCGCTCGTACATCTATCCAAAAGGTCGGCTTTTACAAAGATGCCACAACGGACGGCGGCATGGGCCTGGTGGTTTCCCGCACGCCCTGGTGTGAAATTTCTCAGGTAGCTGCGGAAGGGCGCTACGGGAGTGGAGGCTTCGAGCGAGGGGTCTATCTGAATAACAGTTTATCATCCAAAATCGATCTAGTCTGTAGGGACAATGTCTACGGACTGTACGCAGATTACCTCATTGATGGCGAAAAGTTTGTAAGCCGCCCGAACGCGCTTCGCATCTCGGGAGAGTTTGGCCGCAACAAGCGTTGGGGGCTCCGAATTGATGAAGCCGGCGTCGTCGATTTTAAAGGTGTTATCGAAGGTAACGGATGGGGCGTCTCGGATGACTTTCGGGGCGGCATGTATCTCGCGAATGCGGGGACCGAAAGCGGCGTTGGCGTCAACATCCGCTCCACATATTTCGAGGCCAATGCCGGTAGGGCGGATGTCTACATCGCACAGGTTATCAACGGCGGCACTGTGTACAATATCGAGGACAGTTCTTTCGCGTCTCTAGATATGGTCCACTACGTGCAGAACCACATCTATGTTGAAAATTCGGTCTACCTGGCACTGAATGTGCGAGGCAACAGGTTTGAAAGTTTAGGATCCTATGTACCGGATGTCATGCGCAGAGCTATCTTGGCGTCTGCACCTGCTGACATGACGCTCAATCTTGGTGGCGACAAACATCAGTTTGCGCATGCCGTTGAATATCCGGTGGCGTTCGGCGCCATGGGACTAAACTTCGGCGGGCAAATCGCGGATAATGGGATGCCTGTCAGCATGCCTGCCGAATGGTCTTGTGTGCGCACAGCAGTGGGCACTTATACGATTGCAATGCCAGTTCATCTTACTGCCAGTGATTTCGCATTCACTGCATCAGTGATGGATGGGAACGTGCGCAGTGTTCAGCGCCTCTTCACTTCCGGCAACCTCGTTTCGATTATTACTGTCAATGTCCGGCAGCAACCGGCCGATGCGAGCTTCTGTTGGACAGCCATCGGTATTCGCTGATCTTACGATCTGAAAGAGGCTTCAGCGTCCGCCGCAACCGTCAGGTACTGAGCCAACAAGATCCAATACTCGATTACTCGGGCCGGTTATGATCGTGTGTTTCGGGTTTTCAAACCGTAGCTGCAACCCGACACCCTCTGTGTTCATCCGAGACCGGGCCTAACCGAAATCAAAAAGCTCTTGCGCGCTCCATCAAATGAGATGAATGTTTAGAAAACTGCGGGTAGACCTCAAAAGACTTCGCATAGTATTCGAAAAGCGCTCGGAGGCCGTCCCTCAATATAATTTCTCCGATGTCTGAGTCTTCCTTTAGTAATTTTGCTGCGTAATAATCCAGCGCTTTAACGATGCCATCGGGGTTTTGAGATGTTATGTCGTTATTGTCGTGGGTGCGGAGTAAGCAAGTATATGCTGGCATCGCATCCACACGATACTCTTTCGAGATGCGACGCCACATATCGGTATCTTCGAAGCGATACATTTCCTCATCGAAGCCTCCGACGGCATCGATAACGTGTCGATAAGTCATCACGGTCGGCAAGGTTATCGTGACCGGCTTAAAAAAGGCAACGTCCTTATAGATCATCCCAGATCGGTTCGCGATATATTCGTAGTCGATTGGTTCTCCATTCTCGCCAATGCACTGCGCAGATGTATAAACCATGCCTGTTCCAGGGTTAGATTGAAGATATTCGACCTGGAGTCGCGTTTTATCCGGGAGGAACAGATCATCAGAATCTAAAAATGCAATGTAATGCCCCTCAGCTAGTAAGAGGGCGTGATTTCTCGCGTTAGACCGACCTCTGTTTGGCTGATAATGATAGCGTAGCCTCGGGTCATCAATTTTGGATAAGATCTCTCTGGTGTTGTCAACTGAACCATCGTCGATCAGGATTATTTCGATGTTCTTATAAGTCTGACTGAGCGCGCTGCTCACAGAAGCTTCTATCCAACGCTCCCTATTAAAAGTGGGCAATATTATGCTTACCAAGGGATCAGAAGTCATTTTAATCTACCTGCAGGTGAATAGTATCGAAGCGCGTCGCATTATTTTTCTTCGGATGATGGCTCGGATCTAATGCCCAACTCTTGTCGTAGTTGAGCCATGCATCTGTCGATCTCCAAGATAAGTCGGATGGCGCGGCCGTCGTTCGACAAGTCAGCGCTTATGACATTGCGAGCCATTGGGAGCTCGTCGGTATGACCCAGAGCAAGAAGCTTACTTCTCGCGACATCGCGCTCAAAGGTAACTGCCTCAAGATCTTGCTGAAGCAAAAGCAACTGGTTCTGCAAGATTTCGGAATCTCGCGCCTCAAGCGCAGAATTATCGGAAAGGGTACCTGTCGCGACCCGCAGCTCACTTGTTCTGAGCCGTTCTTCCAACTCTGCGATTTTGTTTAGAGCCCTGTTATATTTGCCTTGCAGCAGATATTCTCTTTCGTAAGACATGTGACATCCAATAGCGTAGATTTACACCAAGCACCGAGTTCTCGCCACGTGGCGTTAAAGGTTGAGAACCAAAATTGCAAGCGCCGGTCGTCTTTCTCATCGGACGCCAGGTTCGCGAGTCGATGTTATCGAAGTGAGGAATTGAGCGCCAATGGCTCGGCGATTTCATCTGGTTTCAGTCTGGAGTCAATTCCGCGCCTATTGAGATGACATTCATTAATGTGTGTGCAAGCCACTCCGAGTGCGGTTTCGTAGTGAAGCGATCGGATGAAAACGCTCCTTACGACGATCCCCAAGGATATCATTGGAGCGATTGATCCGTTTGCCAGTGGATCGAGGCTGGGATGTCGACGGTGGCCCGGAAGTAACCGCCCGATTGGTACCGCCTGCCGGCTATCGTCGTGATGGCCTAAGACACGTGTTTAACGACGTCGTTAGCGACGTGTCTTGGGCGAGGTATGCGATGCGCGTGGAAATTCTTGGGCAGGAACGTCGGCGCCGGTGGCGCGACGAACAGAAGCTCGAGATTGTCTTGTCGGTTGGGATCGACGGGGGGACGGTTACTGAGGTTGCGCAGCGACACAATCTGACGCGGCAGCAGATTTACACCTGGCGCAGTGAACTGAAGAAGCAGGGACTTTTGCCGTCTTCTGCGAATGCGGTGTTTGTTCCGGTGGACATGAATGTTGTGCAGACCGAGGTCGGCGGAAACCGTCAGGACCCGTCGGGGGTGATCGAGTTGCGGTTGAACTTCGGTCGCAGCCTTCGGTTCGACAGTGCTGTGGATGGCGCCACCCTGACGCGGCTCATCCGCGCGGTGGAGGCGGCATGATCGGACCTGGGACCGGCGTGCGGGTGTACTTGGCCTGCGGGATCACGGACATGCGCAAAGGAATAGAGGGCTTGGCTGCGCTTGCGCAGGATGTATTGCGCCAGAAGCCGACAGGCGGCGCGGTCTTCGCCTTTCGAGGCAGACGTGGCGATCGTTTGAAGCTTCTTTATTTTGATGGCCAGGGCTTCTGCCTGTACTACAAAATTTTGCAGAAGGGGCGGTTTCCATGGCCTTCAGCAGCAGATGGAACGGCCCGGCTGACAACGGCGCAACTGGCCATGCTTTGGGAAGGGATCGATTGGCGACGTCCCAACTGGGGCGCTCCGCCGGCGCGTGTTGGTTGAATTTATCTCACTGAATCTGCTTGTTTTTATGGATACTCGCCCTGTCCTATGCTAGTCAGGTTCATGTCGAGCGCGACGCGCGCCGCTCCCCTGGTCATGCTGGCGTACGTCACAGGATCGATCATCCATCCGGCGATCATAACAACGATGCCTACCGGACCCAAAACCTGGAAAAATATGCCTGTCGCCCGCTGATCGACACGACGGATGCAAACTGTTTGGCCGAAATACGGATGCCAGCGGTAATGAACTTCCACTTCATCGCCGACATGGGCAGAATGAACGGGGGATAGGAATTGGAAGAAAAAATTGGCTCTTCGCTGGCGCCGACACCGGCGCGGAGACCCTGGCGCGTGCCATGACGATCATCGAGACGGCCAAGATGAACGGCATCGATCCGCAGGCCTATCTGGCCGATGTGCTCGACCGCATCCACGATCACAAGATCAATCGCCTCGACGAACTGCTTCCCTGGAATTGGTCACCTGTCGCCGTCATCTGCGCCGAGGCAGCCTGATGGCAACAATCACTTATGTCCGTACGATCAAATATGTCGCTGAAATTCTTGGCGAGGATCCGGAGCTTCTCCGGGCAATCATCTCCAACAATGATAATCTGACCTACGGCAGCATCATCAGCGTCTATAACGGGGAGGACGAATCCATCACCGCGCTGACAGACGACGGCATGGAGGAACTGGAACAGATGCTCTCCCACGCCCGCCGTTCAACCGACGAATGGAACGACTTCCTCGACTGCTTTTTCGACGACGAGGAGCTGGTCGCCCGCTTCAAAGCGAAATCTCCGCGGTAACAACCGGTCGGTTACGCCCGGAAGGCATTGGTGAGTGGTTCACCCTTAACAATTGCCATGCCTAATTCCGGGAGGTTGCCGTGCTCGGAAACAATGCAGGAAAGTTGATAATTTTTGGTTACCTCCTCGGCGATGGCAATCGCTCTGAAATTCAAGGGATCAAGGGGATCGTAGGCGCAGTAAACAAGTTAGATCCCGCTACTGGAGCTACGAGCGTGGGTTTAACCGCTGGTCGTATGACAGGGGCGCTTGCTCACTGACGCGTCGTCGGAGCAATTAGCGCTTTCGGTTCAGTCTCTTCTGGATAGTCGAACGACTGCTCTTAGGCGGGCTTCCTGCCTGTTGCGCGAACCATTGTGTATGATGGGAATTCTCGGTTCCAGCTCTCAATCATTTTGTACGGGAGTAGGTGCTCCGGAAGAACGATCATACACTGGTCGCTGTACTCTACGGCTTCCACGACTAGGCCGGCGTCCTCAAAGATCACCCGCAGAGCTTCTGTGCTAAATCGGAAAAAGTCGCTGGGGTGGCCATGGATCGGGTAACACTGGTGGGTCACGGCTAGAAAAATTGCTCCCGGTGCCAGCACCCGTGAGACTTCCTTTGCAGCAATCCAAGGCCTCTCGAGGTGCTCAAAGACAGCGTCCGCGATGAAAAGGTCGAAACTCGAGGTCCATTCCTGCGGCAGTGCATGCAGATCTCCGATGAAGTCCACGTCGATCCCGTCACGGATGTCTAGCCGCACATAGTTCTCGTCCGCAATGTGCGGAAAATAGTCACGACTGTGTGTTTTACGGCCGGGTGCAGTTCGTCGCGTTCCCACTTCCAAAACGCGTCGGATATTCGTTGCACTCACGTTCGTATTAAAAACGTTGATCACGTCAACGTTAGGGATGTGGGTATGAGGTACAAGCTCGGCCGGCCGCGTCGGGGGGCGTTTATTGACGGCGCTCTTGAGGAATTGGGAAAACATTGATGTAGCCTCGGAGGGTTTTAGTTAAGGCCGCTCGTAACATAAATGCGAGCTGCTTTGCATTTGCTCTGCTAAGAAAGACAACTCAACCCGCTACGTGACGTAACTTAAGATTCGAAGTCAGTCTGCGGCTGTTTGAAATCTGTCTTGAATTGCTCGTCCCACGGATTGTAGAAGCGGACATCGTCTTCGACCGGTTGACGCTTTTCTTGCTCCTCGCTCTTTTTCCTGTCCTGATGCATAGCCAGTCCCTCTCAAATGGAGGCCGGAAAAAAGCCGATAGACCGAACTATGTAAATGCTTTCTCTGCCACACTCGCAGGGATAATTCGCGGTAAGCGATCCGCGGGACCATTTAGTTGGGGCTGCTGTCGGCTGGGATGGGCGCGGCTTTGGGCATCTCTGAGACGGTTGCCACTTTTCCTATGCCTTTACCATAAATGCGGACATCTCGGAGGCCTCTTCAAGCGAGAGCGTAATTATGACGAATTATCGAGTGGGTTCTACGCCAGAAGCATCGTCGTAAATCGAAATCCTCCAGCATAACATCTATCACTTCCATCGTCTTACCGTCGTATCAATCCGCTCGGTTGCCTGCCTTGGTGATCCTACCTCACTTGAGCCGTTCGTCGGTCGGGCTTTCCGACGGGACGTCCAAAAATGGGTCAGACGCATTTTCGATGACGTTCGATTATGATGGTCCGACAAGGCGGGCTTGGAGGAGATCGACTCTTGCCCGCCCATACATCTGCCGCTTCACCATTTTCAGTTTGTTGAACTGGCCTTCGACCTGACCGCTTGACCATTGCTGTTCAATCGCATTGCGAATGGCATCGATGTCTTTGGAAACGCCGTTCCCAAAGGAGGCAATTAGGCTTAATTTGGTATCGATGATCCAGGGGCTCAAGTCGGATGTATTTCTCTTGCGGATCATGGCCTGGAACAGCTCAAGCAAAGTTCTCGCCGTAGCCCGCGCTGGGACACTCTTCTCGATATTGGCGACAATAACGGCGTCGGTCTTCGTCAAGTTGTTCCAGCTGGTTGTCAGTATGCGGGCAATTTTACGGGCCGAAGGGACGTGTTGAAGGTCGGTCAGGCAGAGGCGATCAGCACGCCGGCGGCGGGTCGTCCGTTCGGTAACCACCCTCAGCGATCCTCTGAAGTCTCTCGCTTTCAGACGTCGCCACAGATCCGCGCCATTGTGACAGCCTCCAATCCAGAGCGCGTCAAGGATCGGCAAATAGGATTCAAGGGAGTGTGAGTTCATGGCGAACTGCGACTTGCGCGTGCAACGCTAACCGACACGTCGCATTTGCGCGAGCAGTTTCTTGCGGAAGACTTCCGCAGGCGTTCGGTAGCCCAAGCACTTCCGCGGTGTCGAGTTAAGCCGATCGCAGATGTTCTTCAGGTCACCATCCGTGATCGACAGCGGATCCACCTCTCTCGAAAGCCACTTGCGAACCCGGCCGTTGGTGTTCTCGACCGTGCCTTTCTGCCAGGGCGACTGCGGGTCGCAAAACCATGTCTGTGTTCCGATGCCCGCCTGCAGATAGGGCCACTCGCTGAACTCGGTACCCCGATCGAAGGTGATGGAGCGTCGAGCAGCGTGGGGCAGGGACTGAAGCACCTCAATCAACCCGTTCATAATTGGCCTCGATTGCCGGTCGTTGTTGCGCAGGAAGACCGCAAAGCGGCTGACCCGCTCAACCAGCGACGTCACGTTGGCCTTGCCGAACTTCTTGCGAAACTGAATGAGATCGCACTCCCAATGACCGAATTGCTTGCGCGCGGCGACGGTGTCGGCCGATGGAGAATGTTGAGTTCCGGACTGAAACGGCGGCCGTAGCGCCGCCTGGCATGTCGCGGGCGACGTCTCGCACGCCGTTCCGGCAGATGCCGCCATAGCTTGATGGCCTGGCCGTCGGCAGAATAGGCAAATTTGTAGATCGTCTCGTAGCTGACGGAAATTGGATGACGCTCGAGCCGCATCCGGCCGGCGATCTGTTGCGGCGACCAACCATGCATGATCCGCTCAATCACCGATCGGCGCACATGCGCAAACCGTGCAAGCTTACGCAGCTTGGCTCTGCGGTCGCGCGCCATCTCGTTGGCCGTGACGCAGTAGTAGCCGCTGAGCTCCGGCATTTGCGTATCCTGAGCTCCCGGAAGATCGTCGAGCGATGTCGTCCAAGCTTCTCGGCAATCACAGTGGCACTCAGGCCAGCCGCTCGCCAGCGGGCGATCCTGCGACGTTCATCCATATCGATTTGGGAGTAGGTGCGTCTCATGAGCCATTCCTCGCGCGTGACAACCCATTGGTATCTATCGCAAGTCGCACTTCATCCTTGAACCCACCGAGCTTTCCCGAACACGGAATACATCGTCCTGAATGCCACGGGAAATCTTGCGCACTGTTCCGCGACTGACGCCAGTTCATCGTGAGCGCTACGAACAGCCCACCTTTCCTTTTGTGATCGAGGCCGCGAGATAAGCTTCTTCACCGATAGGAGCGGAACGGGATGGTTGGAGATCGCGCTGATGCCATGCTTGAAGTCATGGATGAAGGCATGCATGAAGCCAAGCATGAGGGAATATATCGTCGGATCGAGGTGATCACCGGTCGTCGCCAGCGGCGGAATTGGACTGACGAGGAGAAGGCGCGCATCCTTGCGGAAAGCGCGGAGCCTGATGTGAATATCTCTGCTGTTGCTCGGCGCTGGGGCGTCAATCGCGGCTTGCTGAATGTTTGGCGTCGATTGATGCCGGGCTGACCACTCGTCGCTCGGCCAAGGTCTGTGCGCAGCAGGCGATGTTCGTGCCGGTAGCGGTGGTCGGCGATCAAGCGGCCCACCAGGGCTCTCGATCGGATGCCGCCCACTTCGCCGCAGGTCGGATTGAGATCGAGATTGCTGGCGCGCGCATGACCGTGATCGGTACGGTGGCGCCCGAGTTGGCGCAAGCGATCGTGGCGGCGTTGCGAGGGCGCCGGTGATCGGACTTTCCCCTGGTGGAGTGAAGATCATGGTTGCGACGCAATCTGTCGACTTCCGGCGCGGCATGAATGGCCTGGTGGCATTGGTGGCATCGGCGCTTGCGGCTGACCCGTATTGCGGCGACGTGTTCGTGTTCCGCGCCAAGCGTCTCGATCGACTTCGCTGCATTTATTGGGACGGATCCGGCATGATCCTGGCGACGAAGTGGCTTGAGGCGGGCAAGTTTGTTTGGCCGCCGATCCGCGATGGCGCCATGCAGATGACGCGCGAAGAGCTCTCGCTTTTGCTGGCCGGTATCGACTGGACAAGGGTGACGCAGAACCCGGTAAAACGCCCCTTGAAAGTAGGTTGATCCTATTGGTTTTGCTTGATGATTCTGGCCTGCGTGGTAGGATCCGTCATGCCGCTTCGACACGATCCCTTGCCTCAAAACGCTGCGCAATTGACCCGGATCATTCTCTCGCTCAACGAAGAGAATGCCGACCTTAAGGCGCGCGTGGCCTTCCTTGAAGGTCAGCTCTTTGGCCCGAAATCGGAGAAGATGACGGCGGTCGATGCGACACAGGCGATCCTTGACCTTGGCGATCTCAGCGACATTCCCGTTGCGGCCAATGACGATGTTGCGCCCGTGGCCGGCCGGGTAACACCGGCGCGGCGACCTCCAGCGCGCAATATCGGCCACTTGCCCAAGCACCTTCCGCGTTATGACGAGCTCATCGAGCCGGAGACCAAGGTCTGCCCCTGCTGTTCGTTCGAACTGCATTGCATCGGCACGGACGTCAGCGAGGCGCTCGACATCGTGCCTGCCGTTGTCCGGGTGAAACGGACGACCCGGCCACGTTATGCCTGCCGGGCATGCGAGAATGCCATTGTACAAGCGCCCGCACCAGCATGCGTGATGGATGGCGGCATGGTGACCACGGCATTCGCAGCTCATATCGCCGTTTCGAAGTTTGCCTGGCATCTGCCGCTTCATCGTCAAGCCCAGATGCTTGCCTCCTGCGGCGTGATCATCGATCGCGGCACGCTCGGCGCCTGGGTCAAGCGGGTCGCCTGGTGGCTTGAGCTTCTCTACGATGCGCTCACCGCCTTCATCCGCTCCCAGCCGAGGGTGTTCTGTGATGAGACGCCGCTTCCGCGGCTCGATCCGGGCCGCAAACGAACCAAGGTCTGCCAGTTGTGGGCGCAAGCGATCGACGATCGCCCATGGAATGGTCCGGCGCCGCCGGCGGTGGCCTATACTTTTGCCGAAAGCCGTAGCGCTCGCGAGGTCGAGGGGCAACTGTCGTCGTTTGCCGGCGTGCTTCAGGTTGATGGGTACCAAGCCTATAAAACCATGGTCAAGCGTCGTGGAAAGAGCAATGTCGTCCCCATGCGACTGGCCTTCTGTCTCGCCCATGCACGACGCAAGTTCGTCGATGTCGTCAAACTGACCGGCTCTTCGGAGGCTTTGTCGATCCTCGCCAGGATCGCCGAAATCTATCGCATCGAAGCGGACTTGCGCGGGGAAAATGCCGATACCCGGCTCATCGTCAGACGTCGCGATACAGCTCCCATCATGAAAGTGCTGAAGGCCAAGCTCACGGAACTGAGCAACGAGGTGTCGTCGAAGTCGGCGCTTGGCAAGGCGGTCTCCTACACACTCAACCACTGGGGCGGGCTGACAGCCTTCCTCGATGATGGCCGCGTCGAGGTAGACTCCAATGTGGTCGAGCGTTCAATGAAATCCGTGGCTCTGACGAGAAAGAACTCGTTGTTCGTAGGCAGCGCGCACGGCGGCAAGACCTTCGCGGTCATCGCATCCCTCGTCAACACCTGTAAATTGAATGGCGTGGATCCCGAGGTCTGGCTTGCCGATGTGTTGGAGCGGATCATCTCCGGCAAAGTGAAAGCCAACGAGATAGAAAGTCTCCTGCCTTGGACCTGGATGGCTGAGCGTGAAGCGATGACACAGCAGGAGCGACGAGCGGCATGACACAGACGACGGAACGACCAAAGCTCGACGACGAGGCGTTCGAAGCCTTTATCAGGGGACGTCGTCCGGCAACGCCAATTTGGTCAATGAGCGGTCCCGATGGCTACCTTACGGCGCTCATCATCGGTCCGAAGTTCATCGACCCACGCCAATGGATCCCGGAATTGACCGGTCCGGATGCCCTGAACCTGCCGATGGAAACGACCGAACATCAAGCCGTGCAGACGATCGTTGCAGAGTATAACCGCATCTCGGCAAGCCTTTCCGAAACACCGAAAGACCACCGGCCCAGGTTCACCAGGATCGATGATCAGACCTTTGATATCTTCGATTGGGACCTCTGCTTTCTGCTGGGAACAGGATACGCGCCTAAGCTTTGGGGGCCCGTCCTTCGAGGTCATGCCGTCACTGGGGATATCATCGCACCTATCCGCAAGCTCGGCGAGGCAAAACGGAAAGCGACAAGCCAGGATGCTGCTGACGTCGCCGACGCACTCGTCAATATCCGAACCTACTTTATGCCGAAGCGGGCCAAGCAGAAGTTCTGACCGGGCGCCAGAAACCTATCCGTCAATCATGAAAGCCGTGGGCCATTCGTTGCGCCCACAGTTCATCGAACGATCTCTTTGAGAGAAAGGCCTTCGTCTTTCATTGCTGTGTATGCGGCGTCTCCACCCCATTGATTTTGCGGTTGCAGCGGTCAGGTCTATCGCTTGCGGATGTCCTGTGAGCTCATCGAAGAGTCCCGGACGAGCTCACTGTGAGGCGCTGATCCGGCGGTGCGCATAGGCCCACGGCATGAGTGCGTCGATATCTTTGGCGAGATGACCGTTGGCCAGGCTGATGAAGAGATCTCGCAGGTAGGCGTAGGGCTCGACACCGTTCATCTTGCAGCTTCCGATCAGACTGGCAAACCGGGCCCAATTGCGGCCGCCCTCGTCATGGCCTGCAAACAGCGCGTTGCGGCGGTTCATGGCAATGCCCCGTTCATTCTGCCCATGTCGGCGATGAAGTCGAGGTCTATTATCGCTGGCATCCGTATTTCGGCCAGAGGGTTTCCATTTGCCGCGTAGAGGAGCGAGCGACAGGTCGGTT
>NZ_MBST01000046.1:0-25258 GCF_001695865.1 Ensifer sp. LC384 | reverse complement strand
GCGTTGCGCATCATGGAAGCGATAGGCGTGCAAGTCCTAGTGATCGACGAGGTGCATAACATCCTCGCTGGAACATATCGCGAGCAACGCATCGTGCTCAATACGCTGCGTTTTCTGAGCAACCGCCTTCAGATCTCGCTCGTTTGCTTCGGGGTCAACGACGCCCGTGAGGCCATTGGTGGCGATGTACAACTGGCGCGCCGCTTCGAACAGTTCACGCTGAGCCGCTGGGCTGCAAACGAGCAGTTCGAAATCTTGGTCGCCTTGATGCTGCGCAACACACCATTGCGTTACCCGTCTGTATTAACCGCAAAATCACTGCGACGGATACTGCAGATCACCGAGGGCATCACGGCTAGCATCTTCCACATGATCAACTCCCTGGCTATCGAGGCAATCGAAAGCGGAAAAGAGCGCATTACCGATGAAGCCATTGAAAAGTGGGAACCGGAATTTGACGCCGAAGCAGCGTTCGCATGACGGGGATATACGCACGGCAATTGCCAGTAACGTTCCCTCCCTGCACCGATGAACTTCTGTCGTCGTGGATCATCCGGCACGCCGCATTTTACGCCATCTCTCCTTTGGCCATGCTTCGGCATTGCCTTCCCGAGGCGCTGTCATTGCGCACGGCCGATTTAGATCTAACCGAAGATCAGGTCGATCGCGTAGCCTCTATGTTCTCGGTCGATCCGGTCACGGTCCGCCGCATGACTTTTACGAATATTCCGCAATCGTCACGGCGGCTGATTGCCGGCGAGCCTCGGCAATCATGCAGCAGCTGTCTCCGAATTGTCGACGGGTCGCGCATCATTCTTCGAAGCCAACTTCTCGGCTGGCGGATCACCTGCCCGCTTTGCGGAGGTCGCCTTCAAACCATTAGCGGGCGTGACCGTCCCTCTCCTTTCGGCGGCTACCACCATCCTGCGCTGATAGGAGAAGGGATGCTTAACGACGAGGCCGAGCGTGGTATTCAAAACTGGTTATCGCCAAGTGAGATCGCCCGCCTCCTGCTAATGCGGCGCGTTCCAACGTCGTTCCCCGATCGCTGCGAACCGTCAAGCTACAGAGTGCTCGGCGTCATCATTCCTGATCTCGATGAAGCCTTAAAGTTGGAAACTAGGGGACTTCCGACCCCAGCGAGCCCGATTTTGCCGCTGCACTTGCGGCCAGCTCTTTTAGCGGGTGTGGCCATCGTCCAGCGAGCTGGGCCGGAGATGCTCTCTATGCTGCATGGCCATATGATGGGTGAGAATAAAGCCCGCTTCGGCAACGCTATAGAAGAGATGGTGGATTGCGGGCGCCAGTCGCGGAGGTCTTCGCAGTTGCACTTAATTTGAGATTTTCAGCCCACGGAATCTCAAATTAAATGCCAACAAAGAAAGAAATGGCTGCATTCTAACATTTAAGTGTCAAACGACATCGCGCTCGAAAGATAGAGGCGCGCGAGCGCATCACGTCGAACAGCGGTGCTGGTCAGGCCCGCACCGCTGTTGACCCGAGACCGACCTCACCGCTCAGTGCGGCGTCAGCGTTCCGTTCATCGTAAAGCGCGGCGCATCGCCGGCGCGATCGTATACCTTCCAGTCGATCGATTGAGCGCCAATGTGGAAGACGGCCGTGGCAAGCGTGTTTTCATGATCGGGATCGTCGGGCTGGGCACGATAGATCGGCAGCGGCGAGACAGCCTTGTCCCAGAGGATGTCGAGGGGATCGGGCGACGTGCTGACCGCCTCGGCGAGGATGACGTCGCCGCGCTGTTGGCGTGAGCGGGAGGAGCCGGTGATGACCTGCCGCTCGCCCTCCATTCCCTCATGGATCAGGTGATTGGCGTGGCACTGCGGCCGATCGACGGTGGCCACGGTGCAGGATGTGTGAGTGAACTCGACGCTGAGCAGGCGTGGATCGCCTTCCCGGCCCAGCGTCATGTGAAAGGCGCCGGCACGGTCGGACGTCTCCAGCAGATGGACGGCGTCATCCAGCGTGCGGCAATCGAATAAGGCGCGACCTAGGATCATACGCGGCAGGCCGATGCCGACACCACGCGAGCGGATATTGTTGACGGTCTGGACGAGGCCCGCCTCTGTCGCGGCGAAGGTATGGCCTGGGACCGACGCAGGGTAGACAAAGCTGGTGAAGGCGATGCCGCCCTGGGGGCGGACATGGGCAAGCGCACAATGGCCGCGAAAGCCGGGATCGCCGTCCTCATTGTGGGCCAGAATAGGTTCCGCGCCCGGTATCTGGACGGTTGTGCAGCCATCGGGCGCGAAGGCCCAAACGTCGCCGCGGCAGTTCCAGAGGAACACATCCTCGACCGGAAGATCGAGGCCGGCTGCCAGGCCCTGCAGTTCTGCCCAATAGGCGGGGAAGCGGGCCTCGACCATTCCACGCATGGCCCCCACCCGCGGATCGCCCCGAAAGGCCATGACCGAGGCCCAGGCGTGCCCGTTGATCAAATGGCGATGGGCGATATCGCGGCCGAAACGACCGAGCTGGATACCGACTTCTCGGGGCGTCCCAGCAATCTCGACGAAGCCCAACGGGTTGTCAGTGGACATGCTGTAGGAACTCCCGCAGGCGTGGATTTGACGGATTGGCGAGCAGGTCGGTCGGTTTTCCGTCGACGGAAATCTTGCCGTCCTCCATGAAGATCAGCCGCGTACCGACCTGACGGGCGAACGCCATCTCGTGCGTGACCACGATCATCGTCATGCCCTCCTCGGCGAGCGCCTGCATGACGCGCAACACCTCGTGGCGCAGTTCCGGATCGAGCGCCGAAGTCGGCTCGTCGAACAGCATCAGCTTCGGCTTGACGGCAAGCGCGCGGGCGATCGCCACGCGCTGCTGCTGCCCACCAGAGAGTTCCGAGGGGTAATGGTGGCCACGATCGGCAAGCCCCACTTTGGCAAGGAGCGCGTTCGCCTGCTCTAGCGCCTCGGCGCGGCCAACGCCGCGGACGCGCCGAGGGCCGAAGGCGACATTTTCCAGGGCCGTCATCTGCGGGAAGAGGTTGAACTGCTGGAAGACCATGCCGGCCTCCTGGCGGATGAGGCGCACCTGCGAACGGCCGGATCTGACGCTGATGCTGTCGACGACGAGATCGCCGCCGTTGATCTCCTCCAGTGCGTTGATGCAGCGCAGGAGAGTGGATTTGCCCGAGCCGGACGGGCCGATCAGCACGACCACCTCACCGGCATCGATGTTGAGATCGACCTCGCGCAGCACCACGACAGGGCCGAAGGTTTTCGTGACCTTACGAAATTCTACGATGCTCATAGGATCCGCATCCTTTTTTCGGTGACACGCAGGATCAGCGTCAAGGTTCCGGTCATCAGCAGGTAGAGGATCGCCACCGCGCTCCAGATTTCGACGGCACGGAAATTCGCGGCCATGATCTCCTGGCCCTGGCGGGTGAGTTCGCCGACGCCGATGACGATGAACAGCGACGTATCCTTGAGGCTGACGATGAACTGGTTGCCGAGCGGCGGGATCATGCGCCGAAAGGCGACCGGGCCGATGATATAGACCAGCACCTTCCACATCGGCAGGCCAAGCGCCAGCCCGGCCTCCTTCAGCCCCTTGTGCACGGAGAGGAAGGAGCCGCGGACGATCTCGGCAATATAGGCGCCGGCATTGACGATGATCGCGGTCACCGCGGCAGTCATCGGGTTGACGCGGATATCGGCAAGGACAGGCAGCGCGAAATAGATGAACATCACCTGCACGACAATCGGCGTGCCGCGGACGAGCTCCACATAGGCAAAGGCGATGCAGTTCAGAACCGCGTTTCCATAGGCGCGCATGAGCCCGGCGAAGAAGCCGACGGCAAGGCCGCCGACAAGACCGGCAATGATGATGAGGATGGTGAGGCGAGCACCGCTCAAGAGCGCGGGCATGGCCTCGGCAATGACGGACCAGTCGAATTCCATGAAGGGTTCCCCAGCGTGTAGGGAGTGCGCCGGCCGGGCCGGCGCGCTCGGCTAAGGCATCAGAGCTTCGGCTCGGTGCCGAACCACTTCTTGTAGATCTCGGAGTAGCGGCCGTCCTTCTTCATGCTGGCGAGCGCCGCGTTCACCTTGGCGACCAGTTCGCTGCCCTTCGGAAAGCCGATGCCGTATTGATGCGCCATCATCTGCTCGCCGACCGCCTTCACCTTGCCGCCGCCGGCGGTCTTGACGTAGTAAAGCACGTTAGGCGTGTCGTGCATGGCGGCATCGACGCGGCCGGTCTGGAGTTCCAGATAGGCGTTGTCGATGTTCGGGAACTGACGGAGCTCCGTTTCCTTGAAGTTTTCCTTGGCATAATCCGTCGCCGAAGTGCCGGTCTTCACCGCCAGAACCTTGCCTCTCAGGTCGTCAGCGCCCTTGACGGTGCTATCTTCCGGCACCATCAGCAGGAAGCCGCTGTCATAGTAGCCGTCGGAGAAGTCAATCGCCTTCTTGCGCTCGTCCTTGATGGTAATGCCGGCAAGCGCGACATCAACCTGCTTCGTCTGGAGCGCAGGGATGATACCGTTGAAGTCCATCGGCTGGAGCGTGTAGGTCACGCCGATTTCCTTGGCAATCGCATCCCACATGTCGATGTCGAAGCCGACATATTTGTCGCCTTCCTTGAATTCGAACGGCACGAAGGCCGTGTCGGTGGCGACCACCAGGTCTTCGGCGCGGGCGCCCTGGGTCAACGCCAGGGCCGATGCGATGGCGGCAAACAGAATGGTATGCAGTTTCATTGTAGTTCCCCTTTTTGCTTGGTTATGCTTTTGAAAGTGCGATGGTGGCCGCGTCGATCGCATCGCCCAGCCGTTCGACGATGCGAGTGATGTCCCCGCGATCGGCGATGAAGGGCGGCGCCAGCAACACGTGGTCGCCCAGCCGGCCGTCGATCGTGCCGCCCATCGGATAGACCATCAGGCCGCGCGCCATCGCCTCTTTCTTGACCAATCCATTGAGCTTGAGCTTCGGCTCGAACGGGCGCTTGCTGGTGCGATCGGCGACCAATTCGACGCCACGGAAAAGGCCGCGCCCGCGGATATCGCCGACATGGTGGTGATTGCCGAGACGGTCGGTAAGTTGGCGTTCCAGTTCTTCGCCCATGGCGACGACATTGGAGAGCAGCCCCTCGCGCCGGATCGTCTGCTGGACTGCCAGGGCGGCTGCCGCCGCCATCGGATGGCCCATATAGGTATGACCGTGCTGGAAGAAGCCGGAGCCGCTTGCGAAGGCCTCGAAGATCTTCTCAGAGAGCAGCACGGCGCCGACCGGCTGGTAGCCGCCGCCAAGACCCTTGGCGATCGTCATGAGGTCCGGCGCCACGCCGTCCTGCTCGCAGGCGTGCAGCGTGCCGGTCCGGCCCATGCCGCACATCACCTCGTCGAGGATGAGCAGCACGCCATACCGGTCGCAGATGGCGCGGATGCGCTTGAGATAATCGGCGACGGGCGGCACCGCGCCGGCCGTGGCGCCGACCACCGTTTCGGCGACGAAGGCGATGACCTGATCTGCGCCGAGTTCGAGGATCCTGTCCTCGAGCTGCTGGGCAGCGCGCGCGGCATAGGCCTCGTCTGTCTCGCCCGCTTCCTGCAGGCGGTAAGCATAACAAGGATCGATGTGGTGGGTTTCGATGAGGAGCGGCTTGAACTGGGTGCGCCGCCATTCGTTGCCACCTGCAGCCAACGCACCAAGTGTATTGCCATGATAACTCAGCTTGCGCGCGATGATGTGGCGACGCTGGGGCTCACCCTTTTCGACGAAGTACTGCCGCGCCATTTTCAGCGCCGCCTCGACCGCCTCGGAGCCGCCACTAATGAGATAGACGTGGCTTAGTCCCTCAGGCGCATCCTCGATCAAGAGGTCGGCCACGGCCTCGGCGGCTTGCGAGGTGAAGAAGCCCGTATGGGCATAGGCGAGCCGGTCGAGTTGCTCGTGGAGGGCAGCGATGACGGCTGGGTGGCCGTGACCGAGGCAGGAAACCGCTGCTCCGCCCGAGGCATCAATGTAGGCCCTGCCCTCGGCATCGAACAGTTCGACACCCTTGCCGCCGACGGCGACCGGGATTTGGGAATGGATGGCGCGATGCAGAATGCGGGTCACGGACGCTTCATCCTTGTCTTGAGATGGGTGTTGAGGGCGGCCGACTGGCGGTCGATGCCGGAAAGCGCTGCCCCGGCGGCATCCCCCGCCTGGCCGGCGACCAGTGCGCCCAGCACCTCAGCGACGACGAAGGCCGGCGACATGGTGTGGAGGAACGAGGGGCTTTCTGTCGGTACGACGATCGTGCAGGCGGCAAGCTGGGCAAGCGGTGCGACGGGGCTGTCGGTGATTGCGACGAGCGGCACGCCGGCCTCGCCGGCATAGTCGGCGATCTCGATGGTCTGGCGCGTATAGGGGAGCACGCTGACGGCGACCATCACGTCGTCGGCCGTCGCGCTGCCGAGCGCGTCGGCGCCGATGCCACCGACGGCGTCGAGCATGATCGAATGCTTGCCGGCGAGCGAGAGGATGTAATGCAAGTGCCAGGCCGGCGAATGACTGGAGCGCAGACCAAGGCAATAGATGCGCCGCGCGCCGCTCAGCCGCCGGGCGGCCTCGACCAGGGTCTCGAGCGCATCAGGCTGCGACAGCAGGCTGATCTGAGCGGCGATGCCGCCCAGCATGTCGATCGCCAGCGCCTCGTCACCTTTGAGCTTCTGGCTCTTGACCTGCGCCCCGACGCGACCGGCAAAGCCCGTCACGTCGTTGCGCATCGCATCCGCATATTGCTGGCGGATGTCTTCGTAGCCGGCAAGGCCGATATGCTTGGCAAGCCGCGTCATGGTGGCGGGCTGAACGCCCGCCTGTCGCGCCTGTTCGCGCATGGACAGGAGCGCCACATCGCGCGGCCGTTCAAGGATATAGCGTGCGGCAGCCTGGAGCTGCTCCGACATGGCGTCGAAAGCCTGGACGAGCGTTTCTGCGAGAGGGCCGGTTTGCATGAGAGTCGATTACACCCTTCGTTGGCATATTGCAACATATGTTTCATAAATGTAAAACAATGATCCATATGAATCATTGAGGAGCAACGGATGACGAACCCGTATAAACCGCATCGCGTGGCGATCGCAGTGGCGCCGAATGGTGGACGCCGCACAAAGGCGGACCATCCGGGCATCCCGCTGACCGCAGCTGAACTGGCGCAGACCGCCGGCGAATGCCTTGAGGCCGGCGCCGCGATGATCCATGTCCATGTGCGCCGTCCGGACGGCAAACACCTTCTCGACGCCGATGCCTACCTGCAGGCGATCGACGCAATCCGCGCGGAAGTGGGCGATCGACTGGTGATCCAGATCACGACGGAAGCGCTCGGCATCTACACCCCGCCCGAGCAGATCGCCGTGCTGAAGGCCGTGCGACCGGAGGCGGCATCGCTGGCACTCCGCGAGCTCGTGCCGGACGAAGCCGCCGAGCCGGCTTTCTCCGAGGCACTTGATTGGATGAAACGGGAGAATGTGGCGCCGCAGATTATCCTCTATGATCCTTCGGAGGCTGTCCGCCTTGCCGCGATGATCCGGCGCGGCCTCGTGCCATGGCCGGATGTCCCGGTGCTTTACGTGCTTGGCCGCTACACCGTCGCTCAGACCTCGCAGCCCTCGGACCTGCTGTCCTTCCTCGCGCCGGACGCACCGCGATTTTCCAACTGGAGCGTCTGCGCTTTCGGTCGGCATGAGGCGGCGTGCGTCACCGCCGCAGCGCTGCTCGGCGGCCATATCCGCGTCGGGTTCGAGAACAATCTCCAGATGCCGGATGGCAACCTAGCATCGGCAAATGCCGCCCTGGTCTCGGCGGTCGCACCGTCGCTTCGCGGGCTCGGATACGATTTGTGCCATGCGGCCGATCTGCGTGGTGGCCCCGACAGCACACTGTAATCAACCCGACCAATGAGCAGTCTGCGATCACAAAGATCGGGCTTGTTCGCTGCGATCAAAATCGGCATTCGATCACGCACCGGAATTGAACGAAAAGAGCACGATGACGATGAGCTGCGCCATCAGGAAGGCGAGCGTGAGAACCGCCGTCACGGCAAGGCTCACTTTGCCGACGTGCCCAACGGGCAGTCAGCGTATCGATGTTGTCGATCCAGAAGACGTCGTCGATCTTCAACACGTTCTTGGAGTTTTCAGGCGCGGTCGGCAGATCGGCACGCAGGCCAGGATCGACCAGGTCGAACGCTTTGGCGGCGGTGGTGCCAATCGGTTGCACGGCCGGCACATGGCTCTGCGGTTCGGCTTCGCCGGCAAGTTTCAGGAGATCCTAGCATTACAGTTGCGTATTTGATCTAAGATGGGCTTGTCGTGCAGCCGCCTGGTGGGCACGTCGCCAAAGCGACCATGTGATGACGTATGACGGCTCAATTTGCCGTCGTGCGAGGCGGATAGCAATCCGGCGGATTTCCTGGATCGACCAGCGGATCAATGGCCGATCTTGCGGCTGGCGCGGCCCATCGTTTTTGGGGGCGGGATGGCATTGGCGCGATGGCGGATGACGGCCATCATGGCGAATGCGAGCATGACCATCGAGACATGCCGATGCCAGCCGTGCCAGGAGCGGGTCTCGTTGTGGTCGAGGCCGAGTTCGTTCTTGGCGGTCTCAAAACTGTCTTCGATGGCCCAGCGGTGGCCCTCCACCGTCACCAGCTTTTCGATGGATGTGCCAATTGGACACCATGTGGAGAAGAAAGCGAGATCGCCGTCGGCAATGTTGCGGCGGATCAGCAGCCCCCGTGTCCAGATGCCCGGGAAGGCTGCGTCGAAATCGCCGGCATCGAGATCGGCCAGTTCGAGATAGACCCAGTCATGCGGCCGCGCGCCTTTGGTGCCGTTGCCTGCCGACAAGCGTCGCCAGGCATCCTCAGGCAGGGCGCCAGCGATGTCCTTCGCTGTCCCGGCGACGGCCAGTGGTTTGTCCCATGATCGAAAGGGATGGTTGGCATTCACGCCCAGCACATAGCCCTTCGCTGCACGTTTGAGCGCCATTTCGATGTCGCCCACGCCATAGACACTGTCGGCAGCCACCCAGGAAAACGGCACATTCGAAGTAATCGCCCGCTCGATCATGGCGAGCGCTAGTGCCGGCTTGGTCAGAAAGCCGACAGGGTCCGGTACATGGGCCCTGGCCATGCGATCCCGATCATCGGTCCAGGCCTTCGGCAGATAGAGTGCCCGGTCGATGAAGGCATGGCCATGCCGGGAGACATAAGAGGCGAATACGCCAATCTGGCAATTGGTGATCTTGCCCGCCGAACCAGTATACTGGCGGCCCACCCCACACGATGTCTTGCCCTGTTTGAGGAAGCCAGTTTCGTCGATCACCAACACCGCGTCATCATCGGCCAGCGTTTCCAGCGCATAGCCACGGACAACATCGCGCAGATCATCGGCATCCCAAACTCCGCGACCCAGGATCGCCTGTTGCCGCCATGGGCCGGGATCACCGGCGGCTTCCGCACGCATCCAACCCGTTTTACGCCGCTCATCCCCGAGCAGCCCGTCAAGAAACAGACCAGCCGAGTTCGCCACCCGCTCCTGCGTGAACAAAGACCGTATCCGAGCCTTCACATCCCGCAACGAAGACGCCCAGAGTTCAAGCGTCGCCTCTATCGATAGTCCCGCCATCCATGACCTCCGAATCATGGAGACCCATGGATTCAGAAGCCGGAGAAATACGCAACTGTAATGCTAGGCAGCATCGACATTCGGCGAGGTCTTTAGGATGACCCAGCTATCCACCGTCTGCAGGGACTGAGATTGGCAGCGGATCTGCCCCTAGACGGCATCCCGCCGCTCGCTTCGGCAACGCCGCTACGCGTATCCCAGACCGGCACCTTGCGGCAAGCCTATCGGCGGCAAATAGAACCTGAAAGCGTTACTGCTCCCCGACAGGGCGTGCTTCTGTAAGCCATTCAACGAGATCCGCAACCTTCCGGCGCGTCTCGGTGCGGGCCGGATAGAGGGCGTAGTAGCCGTAGCCGCTGTCGATGATGCGCGGGAACGGCGTAACCAGCTCCCCGTTTTGCAGGTCCTGCTTTGCAAGATAGAGGTCGCCCATCGTGACGCCGTAGCCGCTTGCGGCAGCCGTCATCGCAAAATCCTGCGTGTCGAAGATCTGGTTGCGTGCGGCGCGAAAGTCATAGGCCCCTTCCGCCTGCAGCCACAACGTCCAGTCGCTCTGACGCGGGTTGGAATGCAACAACACGCAAGACGACAAGTTCTCGAGCGTCGCCGGAGCGCCGAGCGTTTCAGCAACGGCCGGCGAGCACATCGGCGTCAGCTTTTCCGGAAGCAGCAGGAAAACATCCATCCCCGGCCAATGGCCGTTGCCGTAGGTGATCAGCAGATCGATGTCGCCGACCGTAAAGGTCGGGCGAGCAAACCAGGCCGTGTCGATCGTAATGTTCAGGTCTTCGTGACGGCTTTGCAGTTCCGGAAGCCGCGGTAGCAGCCACCGCCGCGCGAAGGTCGGTGGCATTCTGATGGTGAGGGACCGGCTCTTCGTTCGCGTCGCCTCGAAGGAATTACGCAGCGAGACGAGCAATCCATTCACGATCGGCATGATCGCCGCACCCTGCTCGGTGATCACCACCTTGCGGGTGTGGCGCTCAAACAGACTGCAGCCGAAATAGTGCTCCAGATGCTGGATCTGGCGGCTGACCGCGCTCTGGCTCAGGTTGAGTTCTGTGGCCGCAGCCGTGAAGCTGCCGGTTTCCGCAACGATCGAGAATGTCTGGAGCGTCTGCAAGGGCGGCAAGCGATTCTGCTCGAATACCGGCTTCAAAGGGCTCCTCCGAGATGGCAACTGGGGCATTTAAACAGTCGCCTTCGCGTTGGTAAAGCGCAGAATGGCGCGATCAGGCAAGAAGCGAGCGGAGCTCGGCGATGGCGCTTTTCACCCGTTGCGGTGCAGTTCCGCCCGGATGATTGCGGCTGGCAACGGAGCCTTCGACGCTCAGAACTTCATAAACATCCCCACCGATGACCGAAGCAAAAGTCTGCATCTCGGCAATCGGCATTTCGGAGAGCGTCGCCAGACCCTTTTCGCGCGCCGCGCCGACGATCGCCGCGACGGCATGATGGGCATCGCGGAAAGGCAGGCCGGCACGCACCAGATAGTCGGCCAGATCCGTCGCCGTGGAGTAGCCCTGTTCGGCAGCGGCCAGCATATTGAGGGCACGCACCTTGATCGTCGGCAGCATCTGAGTGGTCACCATGACGGCGCCGCGAACATTCTCCAGCGTATCGGTGAGTGGTGGTTTCGTTTCCTGCTGGTCCTTGTTGAATGCCAGCGGCTGTGCCTTCATCAGCGCTGCCGATGTCGCGAGATTGCCGATGATGCGCGCCGCCTTGCCGCGCACCAGTTCGGCGAGATCGGGATTGCGCTTCTGCGGCATGATCGAGGAACCGGTGCAGAACTGGTCGCCGACCTCGATGAAATCGAACATCGGGGTGCACCACAGGATCACTTCCTCGGAAAAGCGCGAGAGATGCCCCATGATGACGGCGCCGGCCGCACAGATGTCGACGACGTAGTCCCGATCGGAAACGGCGTCGAGCGAATTGCGGAAGGCCCGGGAAAAGCCGAGTTCGCTGGCGCTGTAGGCCGGATCAATGGGATAGCCGGTCCCGGCGAGCGCCGCCGCGCCGAGCGGCGATATGTTGAGGCGCTCGCGTGCTTGGCCCACCCGTTCGAGATCGCGCAGGAACATTTCGGCATAGGCCATCAGGTGGTGGCCGAAGGTAACGGGCTGGGCGACCTGCAGGTGGGTAAAGCCCGGCATGATCGTATCGGCATGCCGGTCGGCGAGATCGACGAATGCCAGCACCAGTGCCTTCAACTCCGATGCAAGCGCGTCCAGTTCGGCGCGGGCATAGAGCCGGATATCGGTTGCCACCTGGTCGTTGCGCGAACGCGCTGTGTGCAATTTCTTGCCGGCGTCGCCGACAAGGGCGGTCAGGCGGCTTTCGACGTTCATATGAACATCTTCGAGTTCCTTCTTCCACACAAACGCGCCGGAGCGCATTTCGTCGGCGACCTGATCCAGGCCAACCTGGATCTGGTTGTTTTCCTCTGTCGTCAGGATGCCGGCACGCGCCAGCATGTGCGCGTGAACCTTGGAGCCGGCGACATCATAAAGCGCGATGCGCTTGTCCTGGTCGAGGCATTCGTGGAAATCGCGGAAGTCCGTGGATACCGCCTCCTTGAAGAGCGGCGACCAGGTCGTCTGTGCCATTGTTGTCATCTCATCCTCTCAGCATTCTTGCGGTTATGGTTACGGAGCCCTGCCGATCCAGCATCAATGCAGCCACTCCAAAAGCTCCCGTACATCGGTGCAGCGGTCGAGCGTGAGAACGCGATCGCGCAGGCCGTCGACCTTCGCCCGCCCAAACACAGACCCAGCCAACTCGTTGTATTTTCCGATCAGGCGGTCGTCGCTCAGCGGGTTCGCAGGGCTTCCAAGCGGGAAGTCGATCGTCATCTTCAAGTGTCGGCCGTCGCTCGTGGCGAGCGCGACCGCGGGTTCCGCCTCATCGAGCATGGTCGGATCGATGCGGACGTCGATCCGTTGGAGCCATCGGTCAATGCTCGGGTCGCGCCAGGCCCGTTCCTCGAGTTCCGGGAGCGATACCTTGCCGAACTGAAGCCGCGCGGCGATCGCATAGGGAAGGCTCATCTGCACCTGCGCGCGCGATGTTAGTGCCTTGCCGCCGCACATGCCGAACTGGAAGCCGCTCATGTCGACGGTGATCGCGGTGACGTCTTCGCTCGCGAGCCCATGATCACCCAGCAGTTTGTCGACCGCGTCGATCGCCGAGTGTGTGCCGCGACAGGTGGCATGCGGTTTGATCGAGCAACGCTCGATGCGCCAGTTTTCGCCGAAGCCCTCAACCAGCATCGCCGGCTCCCCCTCGCCCCGACAAAAGGCCTGAAAGAAACTTCCCCAGGCGTGCACATCGAAAACACCGCCCGGCCCGACAAAGCCGTTGGCGGCGAAGCGCGCAGCGAGAAGCCCGCCTTCCGCGGCCCGACCGGCATGAAGCTTCTTGGCCGGACTGCCGTCGTGGATGAAGGCCCAGGTGCCGCCAGTAAATGAACAGGCAAGGCCGAGCGCCGAGGCAATGCGCTCCGCGTCAAGGCCGAGCAAGGTGCCGACGGCGGCCGCCGCGCCAAAGGCGCCGCAGGTCCCGGTCGAATGCCATCCGAGCCCGTTATGCGTCTCGTAGCCGCCGGCGGCCTCCAGCACGCGCCGGCCGACCTCGTATCCGATCAGCACGCTTTTCAGAAATTCCCTGCCATGAACCTGACGTGTCATCTCACCCAAGGCGGCAACGGCCGCGGGCAGCACGACTGCACCGGAGTGGTCACAGCCGCCGCTGTCATCAAGTTCGAGGGCGTGGGCCGAAACGCCGTTGACGAGAGCAGCGGTGCGGGCATCGGCCAAAAGCGGCGTTCCCCAAATGGCTGAGGAACCGCTTGGCGCACTCACTCCAAGCGCTGCCAATGTCAAACACGTCTCGCCGGAGGCGGAGCCGGCGACAGCGACGCCGAAGGTATCGAGCACATGCAGCTTCGCTTTCCGGACAGTCGCTTCCGGAAAATCGTCGAACACCGTGGCTGCGACATTGCGCGCCAGCGACTCGAGAACCGTGTCAGCCATGAGATTGCTGCTCCTGCAGATAGGTGTCGTAAACGTGGAGAGGGTGGCTCGGTGGCGGCGCGACACCATTTGTCCGATGCCAGTCCGCGATCGTTGCGCCGGTGGCGATCCAGACGTCGTCGAAGCCGCGGATATGCGCCAACAGATCCTCGACGATGGAGATCCGTCCCGGCGTACCGGACCATTCCGGCCGGAGTTGCAGCACGTAGCAAAGGCCGAAGCGACGATAAGCATCGAACTCCGCAATCCAGTTGCGAAGAACACCGTCATAAGAAGGGATGCGGCTCTGCCCTTTCGGAAAAGCTGGGGTGAAGTTGAACTGGAAATAGGGGCGGTCCTCCAGCTCGACATGAACCGGTATCTCGACCAGGCGGGACGGATGCAGATACGGGACGTCGTCGCCGTTGAGCGAGGCCGACCATTGGTAGCCGGCCTCCAACAACAATTGGTCGAAGCCTTGCGGCCAGTTTCCGGCGGGCAGGCGAAAGCCGGTCGTCGCTCGGCCCGAGAGCTGGCCGATCGCCTCCCGTGACCGCTTCAGAAGTTCCACAGATTGCACGGCCGGAATGCCGTCGTGGCGCTCGAAGGCCCAGCCATGGCTTTCAAGATCATGGCCAACGCCCGCAACCGTCTTCAACAGACCGGCATGTTCCTCGGCCACCTGCCCCGGCACGAACCAGCTGGCAGTGATGCCGGAGGACGCAAAGGTCCGGCACAGGCGCTCGACGCCGCGTGCGGCACCGTATTTCCAGACGGAAAAACTCTTGTTGCGCTGGAGAAGGTCCGGAGCGACCGCCACCGCATCCAGCCCGTCATCGAACAGCACCGAGACCAGAACCGCACAGCGCTTGCCCTCGGGCCACGCCATCGTCGCATGCTCGTTCATGCCAGCGTCCTTCCGATGTCACGGGAATGCCGGTCGATCCACCAGCGGGCGACATCGCCGCAGCGAGTTGTCCAGACAGCATCGCCATGCGCCGTGATCGCCTTGAAAAGCCCTTCGAGAATCGAAAGGCGACCCGGCTTGGCGCAGACCTTGGGATGAAGGATCGTCGTCCAGCACAGGCCTTCGCGATGGTAACCCTCGAATTCCGCGCGCCAGTTCTGTTCGACCGTGCGGTAGTCGGAGATCCGATCGAGGCCGACCGGGAAATCAGGCTCTTCCGTGTAGGCCAAGGCCGTATAGTCATCGATATCCCAGCGACCAGGAATTTCGACGAGACCCGGTTCGGCTGTTCCGCTCGGGTGGAAATAGGGACGGTCGTCGCCGCGCATCGAGCTGGAATAGACGACGCCGAAGCCGCACAGGAGTTCCGCCGTCTCCGCGCTCCAGTCGCCGGAGGGGGTGCGGAAACCGATCGGCGTCACGCCGAGCCGCTCCTGAAAGATTGCGCGCGAGCGCTCCATGATGTCGAGCTGCTGCTGGCGGCTGAGATCGATGAAAACTTCGTGGCGGTGACCATGATAGGCGACCTCGTGCCCTTCGCGGACGATGCGTTCGCATTGCTCGCCCCAATGCAGCACGACCCAGGTGGGTATGAAGAAGGTAGCCTTGAGGTCATAGGCATCGAGCAGATCGAGCAGGCGCGGCAGGGCTTTCCATGGACCGTAGGCGCCCTGGGTGAAATAGCGCGGGTTCGAAAGCAGTGAACCGTCGAGCATCGCGTCCCCCGTCGGGCCATCGACATCGAAGGCGAGCGCGACGGCGGATTGTTTTCCCGCTGGCCACAGCGAGGCCTGAAGGCCGGCAGGAGAGGAAGTTTCGGTGAGCATGACGTTTATCCGGTTGTCGACCGCACCCGGCCGGAGCGCCGGGGGCGGTTTTCTGAAGACAAAGCTCTCCCGTTCCGGCGCCGCGGCCGGTTGAAAAGGAAGAAACTTTGGAAAGGTTGCCGCCCGGTTATCTCAGAGAGATCAGATGCGCGGGCGGAAGAGGCGGCTTACTTGACGCCGTTGATGACGGCCTTCGGCACGGCATTGTGGACCAGGCCCCACTTCGTCAGCAGCTCATTATAGGTGCCATCCTTGATCAGTTTGTCGAGCGCACCGGCAACGGCATCGCGCAACGCCGGATTATCCTTCTTGAAGCCCATGCCGAAGGTGTCGTTGCTGATGAGCGGGTCACCGACCAGCGTGAATGTGTCCGGCTCGACGCGCATCTGGTAGGCGATGGTTTCGATGCCCTGGACGACGGCGTCATAACGACCCTGCTTCATGCCGAGGCGAGCGGCGTTGGAATCTGCCGTGCCTTCGAACTTGATCGCCGGCCGGCCCTTGCCCACGCAATTGGCCTCGCTCCAGCCGGTAACGTTCTCGCCGAAGCTGGTGCTGCGGCTGCCCGCCACCGTCTTGCCGCAGAGATCCACCGGCTGCTTGTACTGCTCGGCCCCTGCCTTCGTCGTGAACAGGATCGGGCCGCTCGTCAGGTAGTCGACGAAGTCCATGCTTTCCTGGCGTTTGACGTTGTCGCTCATGCCGGAAATGATCACGTCGCCACGCCCGGTCTGGAGGCCGCTCTGCAATTCCTGGAAAGCGGAGGTGACGAACAGTGGGTTCAACTTGAGCTTTGCGGCGATGGCAGTGGCCAGTTCGACATCGAAACCGTCGAGCGTACCCTTCTCCGGATTGACGAATTCCATCGGCGGATAGATCGGATTAGTCAGGATGCGAAGCTCGCCCTCGTTGACCAGGTTGAGTTTGGTTTCGGCCGAGGCGACACCGGCGGAAAGAAGCGCAAGTGCGGACACGGCCACTCGTAGAAATTTCATGTCATTCTCCTCTTGAGGCTATTTTTGGTTTTTCAAAGCACCGCAGAGATGAAGCTCTTCACTCTGGGATTTGTGGGATTCTCCAGGATTTCGGCGGGCGTTCCGGTTTCGACGATCCGGCCTGCGTCCATGAACACCACCCGGTCGGCCACCTCTCGGCAGAAACCGAGCTCGTGGGTGACGACGATCATCGTCGTGCCGGCTGCGGCCAGTTCCTTCATCACGCCGAGCACTTCGCCCACCAGTTCGGGATCGAGCGCCGACGTCGGCTCGTCGAACAGCATCGCCTTCGGCTTCATCGCCAGCGCGCGGGCGATCGCGACGCGCTGTTGCTGGCCGCCGGAAAGTTCGCCCGGATAGGCGTCCGCCTTGTGCGCCAGGCCGACGCGCTTCAGGAGGGCGCGCGCTTCCTCGGCGCATTGCTGCTTCGGGCGCCTCTGCACGCCAACCGGGCCTTCGATGATGTTTTCGAGCACGGTGCGGTGCGGGAAGAGATGGAAACGCTGGAAGACCATGCCGACCGACTGCCGCTGACGGGCAATCTCCCCGTCGGAGAGCGGATAGAGGTGGTTTCCGTTACGGCGATAGCCGGCGATCTCGCCATCGACGATCACATAGCCGCCGTCGATGCTTTCGAGCTGGTTGATGCAGCGCAGGAACGTGCTCTTGCCGGAGCCTGATGGACCAATGATGCAGACGACTTCGCCCTTGCGGATGCTGAAATCGATGTCCTGAAGCACATGAAAGGTGCCAAAATACTTCTGGAGACCACGGGCGACGATAAGCGCGTCCATCAGGCGACCTCCTCGACGGCGTTCTGTGGTGCCGGAGCGGCTTCGGTCCGCGGGGTAGCGCCCCATCCCTTGGAGAAATAACGCTCGATATACATCTGCGCGACGCTGAGGACCGTGACCACGGCCATGTACCAGATGGCGGCGACGATCAGCAGCTCGATGACACGCGAGTTGACGTAGTAGATGTCCTCGACGCTGCGCAGCACCTCGGAATACTGGATGACGCTGGCAAGCGAGGTCAGCTTGACCATGCCGATCGTCTCGTTGCCGATCGGCGGCACGATGACCCGCATCGCCTGGGGCAGAACGATCTTGAGGGTGGCGCGCAGCTTGGTCATGCCGATGGACAGCGCCGCTTCCGTCTGTCCGCGATCGATGGAGAGGATACCGGCGCGGACGACTTCCGCCGTGTAGGCACCCTGCTGGATACCGAGGCCGAGGAATGCGGCGACGAAGGGCGTCATCACATCGACGGTGCGCAGCGAAAACAGGCCGGGAACGCCGATCGTCGGAAAAATCAGCGCGAGATTGAACCACAGGAGCAGTTGCAGCAGTGCCGGCGTGCCGCGAAACAGCCAGATATAGCCAACGGAAACGCTTCGCAGCACCGAATTGTCGGACATGCGCATCACGGCCGCGAGCACGCCGAGCAGAATGCCAAGCGACATGGCGCAGAAGGTCATGATGATCGTGTTGACGACGCCGGCCATCACCGCCTTCGAGAACAGGTTCTCTCCGACATAGCTCCAGGCGATGTCACCGAGCCAAAAGGCCCTGACAAGCAGGATCATCAAGGCGATGAAAACAAGGGCCAGTATCTTCGTGCCGATCTTGCGTCGCGGCACGACGACAAACTGGCCAGGGTCGGCAAGTCTGGTATCGCTCATCAAGGTTCCCCGAAGCTTGGTGCTTCACTGTTGTTCTGGATTGTGCCCAGCCTAGTCCTGACGGCTTGGCCTGCGCAAACGAGATATCGACATACCATTCATGCGATCAATGCATAAATCGCCACCCGCTAGGTGTTCAGTCCGTGGCGTTTCGCTGAAGACACCGTGCGGCGTCCGTTGGCAGGCAGCGCGGAAGTCAACAATGGGGAGACGCTGCGCCAGCTCGTTCTGGCTGGCCTCGGGCTTGGCCGTCTCGCGGCCTTCCATGTCGGCTAGGATATCGCGGCCGGCCGGTTGGTGCGGGTCCTCACCGACTACGACCCGCATGATCCGGAGGAGGTCCATGCGGTCTTTGTTGACAAGCGGCACATGGTGGGGCGGCTGCGCGCCTTTCGACTTCCTCGTCGAACAGGTCACACCTGCACTTTCCGCGGCCCCCGATAAATCGGCGGCTCCTTGACCCGCCATTAGAGCCTGACAGGAAGTTTATCGGAATTCTTTCCTTGAAGCAGGCCGATAAATGCTTCCGGAGCCTGGTCACGGCGTCAGGCGTAAGCGCCGGCCGAATAGGTCAGCTCGTAACTGTGGCTGTAGATCTCCATGATGTTGCCGAACGGGTCTTCCATGTAGACCATGCGGTAGGGCTTCTCGCCCGGGAAATATTCCCGCACAGGCATACGCTGCCTGCCTCCGGCTGCAACAATTTTTTCCGCAAGGCCCTCGACATCAGGGTCCTGAACGCAGAAGTGGAAGATGCCGCTCTTCCAGTATTCGAAATTGTTTTCCGGGCGTTTGGCATTGGCAAATTCGAAGATTTCGACGCCGACGCGATCGCCCGTTGACAGGTGGGCGATGCGGAAGGAGCCCCATTTCGCGCCGAACACGTCGCTGCACATGATGCCGATTGCGGATTTGTCCTCCGTGATCGTGGTCGGCGGCATGATCAGATACCAGCCCATGACCTCGGTATAGAACTTGACGGCCTTGTCGAGATCCGTAACCGAAAGACCGATGTGAGAGAAAGTGATGAGCGCCTGTGCCGCAGGCGGAGCGATGCTCGCGCCAAGGAAATACAGGAAGCTGTAGATAGCCAGCGCCAGCCCGCGGTTGAGCTGGTCGGTCCGGCCGGCAATCATCATGATCAGTCCAGGTGCGGCGAGCGCGACTCCGGCTGACAAGCCGATATTCGCGACCATCACGAATGACGGCCTCGCCATCGACGCGATCAGCAAACTGACAGCCGACAGCGCAAGTCCGGCAATGGCGGTCGTCGTCGCACCTCGCCACCGTGTCACAGGGGCAGCGAGAAACGTGAACAGAATGGCCGGAATGCTCATGATGCGGACGGCCTGCGCATCAACGCCGAGTTCAGGGGCGAGCGCCTGAAGGCCAACCTGAAAGCTGATGAAGCCGAACAACACCGTCGTTGCCGCAGACCACGCGACAATGACGTGGCCGTCGCGTCCGAGCGCTGCAAGCTGGGATCTCATGGATGGTCCGGTCAAACCTTTGCGCTGGGCCTGCCGGGTCGGGATGGATCTCAACGTTACAGCCCCGGCAAGAAAGACGGGTACCACACAGGCCATCAAACCGGCCAAACCAACTGCGGGGAGTGCGCCAACAAACTGGGCGCCGGGCGCGGACGCCAAGAAGGAAAAGGTCATCATCGAGACGCCGAGTGGGCGATAGCGCGGTGGCAACTGTTCAGTCAGCAGGGAAATTGCGGCGGGAGGAAATGCGGAAGCCACAAATCCTTGCGCTGCGCGCGCGATCAGCAACGTCGTGAAAGTTCCGGCCAAGGCCACCGGAATACTCAATACCGCCACCGCAAGAAGGCCCGCGATCACCATCCGCTTGTATCCAAGGCGGTCGGATAGAGGGCCAAAAACGAGGAATCCCACGGCATAAACAGCCCCGAAGATCGATGAAGTCAGAACAGCACTCGAAACGTCAACAGAAAAGGTGGCTGCAACCTCGTCCACCAGGGGAATGGTGACATAATGCAGGCTCACAATCAGGAAGCCGTACACGGGTAGCAATAAGAGGAGAATGATCTGAGGGAAGGTCATCCTGTTCAACTAAAACGTTGGCAATCACACTGCCTCGAACTTTCCATTTCCATCGGACGGGAAGACGATCCTTTTCGCTTCCAACTGTGCTCCAGCCTTGTTGGCGTCCGGGTAGGAAATACCGTAAACATAAACATAGCGACCTGGCGTCAGCGTCTTGCTCCAATCTGCGCCGGGCGAAACGAAACTCTCACCAAGATTTCGAACTTTTTCGCCATAGACGAAACTGCCTAGCTGAACAGCGATCTCATGCGCCCCACTTGTGCGAATGCGGAACGTTCCAGCTTCCTTGTCAAAACTAACGACATAACCCGCAATCAGGTCGCTGAATGGTGAGCCGAAGTTTTGAACATCGGCGAGCGCAACTGGCGCGTCTTTTGTGGCGCTCGCCGCGAGAGCGGTCGTAGACAAGACGCAGAATAGAAGTGGTGCTGCCAGCAGAAGTCTATGGTTCATTGCCACAGTGGGCCTCCGAAGTTGATTTTGGCGCAGAAGTATGTGTTCAACGAGGGTTACTTCGTTGAATGGAGCGGCCTCAGTATTGAGCGCTAGCTATAGGAGATGTTGTTGCGTGCGTTCGTCGGCAGCTGTCACATCTTCGTCTATGCATCAGTCATCACGAGATGATCCGAGCGAGTCCAGGGTGTTGATTGCCCATTTTGACAATCTTTCCTTTGCTGCACATGCCCTTTGTGGACAGGCACGTCATGTGCAATTTTGGCAATGTCCTAGCTTTTACAGGTATCACTCCTTAGTTCGGTGGTATTCAGCACAGGCAGGCTAGAGGTGTACGGCGACAATGAAAATCCTCTCGCTCTTATCAATTTAATAAAATTTCATTATGAACACTGCGGCGCACAAGGCCAATGAGAACAGCGCATCGCTGAACTGGAAGAACGCAAGAAGAAGCTCAAGGCACGGTTGGGAACCTGGATCCCTTCGGTATAGCCGGAAAGCCAACATCCGCATTCAACCCGCGGGATATGCTCGACCCGACTGGTCTGGATGTCGCCGAGGATGCCAACACACTGGCCGATGCCCTGATGTTCGATGAACCGGGCATGACGGGTGATGCGCACTGGAACGAGGAGGCCAAGGCGCTTGTCGCTGGCCTTAACCTCAAGATCGCCGTCGCGGAATCTCCAGGCCGACGGCACCCCGGAACGCTGCGCGAGTATCTGACACTCGCCCCGGATCGCTTCCTCGGTCTGCTCGCGCGAATGCAGGACATGGACGAGGCCAACGGGCTGATCGCACGCGCCGCCAACCGCCACCTTGGCAAGTCCGATCGGGAAGCGGCCGGCGTTCTGTCGGCCGCGCAGCGCCACACCCACTTCCTCGACAGTCCGCGCATGACTGCCGTGCTTAGCCGATCGGATTTCCGCTTCGCCGATCTCAAGCGCAACAACGTGACCGTGTTTCTAGTTCTGCCGCCCGATCGGCTCTCCACCTATTCCAGGTGGCTGCGGTTGCTGATCACCCAAAGCCTGACCGAGATGGCGCGCGATCCCGCCTCCCCCACCCGGCCAGTGCTCTACCTGCTCGACGAGTTCGCCGCTCTCGGCCACCTTGCTCCGGTCGAACGCGCCATGGGCCTCATGGCCGGCTATGGCGTCCAGCTCTGGCCGATCCTCCAGGATACCCATCAGCTACGCGCACCTATGGACAGCGCGCCGGCCTGTCGAATGCCGCCGTCCTTCAGGTCTTTGGGGTCAACGATGTCGAAACCGCCGAACTGATCACGCGCTCGATCGGCACGACCGATGCGCAGTACATCACCAGGTCATCGAGCGAAGGGAAAAACGCGTCGTCCGAACACATCTCGGCTCGTGATCTCATCAATGCCGATGAAATCATGCGACTTCCGGAAGACAGGATGATCCTGCTAAGGCAGGGGCAGCTGCCTGCCGGGGTCCAAAAGCTTCGATGTTATGCCGACCCGGAATTCAAAGGCGCGCTCGATCCAGTATGAATAACGCGACCGAACACCCTATCCCAAACCTTGGCCTTCTCCTCAGCGGACATGTCCTCAACCGTGACATTGCCCATATCCGTTGCTACATGTGCCGAAAGTGATGTGTGAGAAGCCTTCCATGAGAAAATCATCGAGAGATAACTCTGGCCCGGTTGCGGCACGCGAAACGGATGTATTGAAAGCCCAGGCAATCAACGCGCTTCTCACCCAGCCGATTGCAATCCTGCCCGCAGAAGCTGGCGATCCAATCCGACCATTCGCGCTCGGGCTCTGGGCTGAAATCAGGCAATTTCTGAGACCCGGTTTGAGCGTCTCGACGCTACGACGCGCGACGGGGGCGTATCTCCACTCAAAGAGGTATCATCGGGCGGTCGCGCAGCCATGCTCGGCCCGCCACGACATCGACGGAACAGCGATCGACACAGTGTCGGAGGCTGACAGGTTGGCGGCTGGGGAGAAAATTGAAAGCCTCAGAAAGCGCGCTGACGCCCAAAAGGCGGCACCTGCTGTTACCCGGTCCATCCCGCTTTCAAAGGCGGATATGATCCGGGCTTCGCTGCTCAATCGGAACAGTCCGCCGCGCTAAATCAGGCGAGCAGCATTGTTCAGTTGGTAGCGGCAGCGCTGTTCGCCCCGGACAATGTCTTGGTCGCCGAGCGCCGAGGAAGCCCGTCGGCTTCGAGGCGCTAGCAAAAAAGAGCGTACCAGGCGGCGGCAGCAACGCTGCCAGAGCCCGTTCGCGCGCGGCTTGGCCGGTTAAAAGGCTCGCCGAAGGAGGTTCAACATAGTGGCGGCGACCAGCCGGAACCGGGACCGACTAGCCCCGGAAAGGCGCTCGGCTTGCAAACCCGACGCGCCCAGCCCTCACCTTCCCGCCCTGACCAGCGACCTTGCGATATCGATGATGTCATCTCTAGCGGCGGTTGGATCCTCCTTGGACCAGGCGACCCCAAGCCCGATCCTGAAGTCGACACCCCGCACCCTCCTGAGCTCGAAATTGCGGTTGGGCAGATCCAGTGTCCATTCCGGCGCAAGGCCGATGCCAAGGCCCGCTGAGACCAGTGACACCAGCGAGAAGGTGTCGTCACAGGTATAAGCGACGTTCTTAGAAAGATCGTGCTCCTCGAACTTTTCAGTGAAATAGCGCTCCGTGTAGGACAGATTCTGGCGCGAGAACGAGATGATCTTCTCACCCTTCAGATCCTCGATGCCGATCTCGCTTCGGGCAAGCAGTGCGCTCTTCTTCTCCACCGCCAGCAGGTAGCGTTCATGCGCAATCGAGAAGAAGCGCAACGAGCCCATGTTTTCGATCGGGCGGATGAAGCCGAGATTGATCTGGCCGTTCTCCAGTCCACGGATGATGTCGTTGGTCGAGCCGCTGGATATATGCAGCTCGATATCGGGATACTCGCGGCCGATGCGCGCCAGGAACGCCGGCAGCACGCCGATGGTGGCGGGATAGACAGTTCGATCCTGATCTTCCTCACCGACTTGCCGGCAACCGAGCGCACCACCTCGACCGAAAGGTCAACGTCGCCCAGGATACTGACACAGCGATCATAGTAGACCGCCCCTGCCCTTGTCAGTTCGACCTTCCTGGTCGACCGCTCCAGCAGGCGCACGCCGAGCTCCTTTTCCAGAGCCTGGATCTGACAGCTCAAGGCGGGCTGGGCGATATGCACCCGCGCTGCCGCCCGGCCGAAATGCAACTCCTCGGCAGCCGCCACGAAATAGCTCAGCTGGCGAAGTTCCATATGGGTGCATTCTCCAATCGATGCGCAGGGTCCGTCGCAATCGCGCGTGATCGATGCCCATCCGTTGACCTGCTGGATCGACTGGTCACCGCATTGAGCGTCGACATCTCAGATCTGTTCGTAGACCGACCAGATTCCGCTGCGGCCCCAGACCCGATGAAGGCAGGTAGAAAGCCGAAATAGCCGTCCTCCTGGCGGAGGTGCATAATGGCGTTCCGGTCGATACATGGCCTTTATCAACCAAAGACAGCAATGCCTTGCTGTCTAGGGATTACCATGCGATTCTTCGGGCATGATCCGAGGGAGATGAGAATGTCGGAAACGATGCTTGCAGCGCTTACCAACATTCGGACCGCGGAAGATATGATCGTGGCCTTTCGCGATGAGGAGCAGTGTCGGAGGTTGCTGAAAAGCATGGTGTGGCCGGCTGGGAGAGTTTGCCCTGCCTGTGGTTACAAACGCTCGATTGCGATAGCCGGGCGCGATACTGGCAAGCGGCGTGCGCGTCCGGGTCTCTATCAATGTTCCAGCGGGAATTGCCGGTTCCAGTTCACGGTGACGACCCACACGCCTCTGCATTCCACAAAACTACCTTTGAGTGCCTGGCTGAAGGGCATGTGGCTTATGCTGCAATCGGATAAAGGTTTGTCCTCGGTGCGCCTGGCCGAGGCTCTGGGAGTGAGCCAACCCAGGGCCTGGCGAATGGGACACGCGCTGCGTCTCATGGCGGCGCGCGAGCACATGCTCGATGGCACGGTGGAGATCGACCATTTTCATCTCGGTGGGCGGCCAAGAATAAATCCGGACGATCCACCGCCTGGACGGGGCCGAAAAGGTCAGCCAAATACGCAGAAGACACCGGTCATGGCGATGGTGCAGCGACCAGATGACGTCACACCCGGCACTCCGGCCGGTGACGCGCGTGCTGCGGTGGTGACTGGTCTTTCGCTACGTGCAGCGGCGCGCGCCGCCGAAACGCAGATCGAACCCCATGCCTGCTTGATGAGCGATGAGGCGACGGCGTTCATAGCCCTTGGCGAGAACTATGCCAGGCATGACACCGTGAAGCATTCCAGCCGCGAATACGTTCGGGACGCCGTTCATGTCAATTCGGTCGAAGGTTTCAATTCCCGCGTCCGCCGCACAATTGCCGGCGTCTTTCATCATATCAGCCCGCAGCATGCCGACCTGTATTTCCACGAGATCGGCTTCCGCTGGTCACAGCGCATTGTGACTGGCCAGGCTGTGCGCAAAAGCCGAAATGGCGTGGAACGCATGAAAACAATGTGGTCACGGGTACCGCCGGCGCTGCAATTGCTGCAGGTCTT